>CAUDYH010000137.1 GCA_958453575.1 uncultured Collinsella sp. | reverse complement strand
CCACCGGCGTCCTCACCAGCGCAAAGTAGTGCGCTCGCCGATGATTTTTCTGGGACGGGGATTAAAAAATCATCGAGAGGATCGCCTGCTCGAAAAGTTGTCAAAATAGCCGCGTCCCAAAAAGACTGGGTATTGGGCGTTGACAGTTGGCGAGCCGTAGGTAAAATATCAACTTGTCTTGGGGACGTAGCTCAGTTGGGAGAGCGCTGCCGTCGCATGGCAGAGGCCGAGGGTTCGACTCCCTTCGTCTCCACCCTTGGATTTGATAAGCCGCTGACATTGTGTCGGCGGCTTTTTTTAAAAGAAAGGGCTGTACCATGGCCAAGCTTGAGTCCCAACCACTGTCTGCCGAGGAACGCGCCGAGTTGGAAGAGCTCCGCGCCGAGAAAGCTCGTCGCGAGGCCCAGGAAGAGGCACGCCGCGAGCGTGAGGAGCTGGCCGCCCTGCGTGCCGAGCGTGCGAAGGCCGAGGAGGCCGCCGCGAACGTCGCCCCCGCGCCCAAGCCCGCCGCCGCGAAGCCCGCGCCCACCGCACCTAAACCTCAGCCTAAAAAGGTCGCTCGTTCCAAGTCCGTCGAGCCCAAGCCGAGCCGTGACGAGATGAGCTTTGCCCAGCGCATGGTCACCTCCAAGGAGCCTACGGGCGAGAACGAGATCCCTGGCATGGCGCCGGCTCAAAAAATCATCATTGTCCTTGCCCTCATCGCGTTTGTCATCTTTATGGGCTACACGATCCTGACCAGCATGGGCCTGCTCTAGCCCATTCGCGCCGGGTGCCATGCCCGAACACTCTGCCCTTTTCCAACCCTCAACCTCTGCACAACGCATCCGAAAGGTCGCCCCATGGCTTTGACCGACATCTCGCATCCCACCGACATTGCAATGCTCACCGATCTGTACGAGCTCACTATGGCCCAGGGCCTGTGGGAGAGCGGCAAGGCCAATGAGCAGGGTTGTTTTACCGCGTTTTACCGCGACCATCCCTTCGGCAGCGCGTATGCCGTCATGTGCGGCACCGCCGAACTGCCCGAGCTGGTCGAGAATCTGCGCTTTACGCCCGAGGACATCGACTACCTCGCCTCGCTCCAGGCCCCGGCCGGCGGCGCGATGTTCAAGCCTGGATTCCTCGACTACCTGCGCGATTTTCGTGCGCATGTAAACATCGACGCCGTGCCCGAGGGCGAGCTCGTCTTTCCGCGCGAGCCCATGGTTCGCGTCACCGGCCCCGCGCTGGAGTGCCAGCTGCTTGAGACGGCGCTGCTCAACATCGTTGGGTTCCAGACGCTTGTCGCCACCAAGACGGCGCGCGTGGTGCTGGCGGCGGACGGCCGTCCCGTTGCCGAGTTTGGCCTGCGCCGCGCTCAGGGTCCCGATGGCGGCTTGGCCGTCGCGCGCGCGAGCTACGTTGCCGGCTGCTCCTCTACGTCCAATGTGCTCGCCGGCCGCCGCTACGGTATTCCCGTCTTTGGCACGCATGCGCACAGCTGGGTGATGAGCTTCGACTCCGAGCTCGAGGCATTCCGGGCTTTTGCTAAGTCGAGTCCCAAGAACTGCACGCTGCTCATCGACACCTACGACGTACGCGAGGGTTGCGAGCATGCCATTACGGTTGCCAAGGAGATGGAGGCGGTGGGCGAGCGTCTGTCGGCTATTCGCATTGACTCGGGCGACCTCGCCAAGCTCTCCAAGTATGTTCGTGGCCGTTTTGATGCCGAGGGCCTGCCCTATGTGGGGATCTCGGTTTCTAACGATCTGGATGAGTACACGATTCAGTCACTGCTCGACCAGGGCGCGCCCATCGATAGCTTTGGCGTGGGTACCAAGCTTGCGACCTGCTATGACCAGCCGGCGCTGGGCGGCGTGTACAAGCTTTCCGCCCGCCGTGCGAGTGAGACGGACCCGTGGACGCCGGTGGTGAAGCTCTCCGAGCAGCCCTACAAGCGCACAATTCCCGGTGTTCAGCGCGTACGACGCTATTACGACGGCTTTGGCGGCCCGGTTTGCGACATGATTTATGACGAGGACCATCTGGCAGGGGAGGGCGCCGCGCGCGGCAATACCCTTGTGGCCGTGAACGATGCCGCCCTGGTGACCGACGTGTCCGAACTTGAGTATCGCGAGCTGCTGGTGCCGATCGTGCGCGATGGCAGTGCGGTGGCTCCGCGTGAGAGCATCCAGGACGCGCGCGAGCGCTGTGCTTGGGCGCTCGACCATCTGGACGCAGCTTTCAAGCGCTTCCTGTACCCGCAGACCTATGTGGTGGGTATGGAGCAGGGCCTGGCTCAGGTGCGCGACGAGCTCGTGCGTAAGAACATGGCCGCGGCCTCTGCCTTTCCCTGGGCCCACTAATTCCTTGGGCGGTAGGGGCGAGTCACGCCTCCCTGGCCGCCGGCTCGGCCGTTCGCTGAACAGTTGATTGGTTTGACGTATGACGACTTCTTATAAAACGATGGTGGTAAAGATCGGTTCGTCCACGGTGGTGGGTGCCGATGGCAAGGTCAACCGCGCCTTTATCGGCGGACTTGCCGATCAGGCCGCAGCGCTGCGCAAGCTCGGCTGGCGTCTGGTTGTGGTGAGCTCGGGCGCTATCGCCTGTGGCTATCCCGTGTTGGGCTTCGACCGCAAGCCGGTCGGTGACCTGCCGAGCCTGCAGGCCTGCGCCTCGGCCGGTCAGTGCATCATCTCGTCGGCCTACGACGAGGAGTTCCATGCGCGCGACCTGCTCACCTCGCTCGTGCTGCTCACGCGTCACGACACGGCGCGCCGCACGTCCTACCTGCACGCGCGCGACGCCCTGCTTCGCCTGGTGGAGCTGGGTGTGGTGCCGGTCGTCAACGAGAACGATACCGTCACCGTCGATGAGATCAAGTTTGGCGACAACGACACGCTGGCGGCGCTTGTGAGCTGCCTGGTTTCTGCCGATCTGTGCGTGACGCTCTCGGACATCGATGGTCTCTATACTGCCAATCCGCATGAAGACCCCACGGCCGAGTTTGTTCCTGTCGTGCATAAGATCGATGCCAAGATTATTGCCTCGGCGGGCGATTCTTCCACATCGGTGGGCACGGGCGGCATGATTACCAAGATCCGCGCGAGCCGCATCCTGATGACGGCGGGCATTCAGAGCGTGATTTGCTCGGGCGAGGAGCCCGATGCGCTCGTGCGTCTCGCCCGCGGCGAGAGCGTGGGCACGCTGTTCGATCCGCCGGCGGAGCGTCTGGACATCGCACCCCGCAAGCTGTGGATCGCGCTGGGCGACAAGGCACATGGCTCGGTGACGGTCGATGATGGTGCTGCGAAGGCGCTGGTCAGCCGTGGCTCTTCCCTGCTTGCGGTGGGTATTCGCGAGGTCGATGGCCAGTTTGCCGAGGGCGATGTGCTCGATGTGTGCGATCCGAGCGGTATGGTCGTCGCCCGCGGTATCGCCGAAGCCGATTCGGACGTGCTGGAGCTTGCTGCCGGTCGCCGCCAGGACCAGATCGCCAGCAACCGCCTGCTCGCAGACCTGGCCGAGAAGCCCGCGATACACAGGGATAATCTAATCGTCTTCGCCTAACGGGTCGACGCTGCGCGCCGCCCAGAGCGACAATTTGTCATTCAAAAGGCGAGGCATGACCATCAGGTCTATGCCTTGCCTTTTTCATGCCAACTTGTTCGCTCTGGGCGGCGCTCGCTTCTTTTGTTCGACCTACGATTTAAAGCCACTGCTAAGGGGCGTTTTCGCTTTCCGTCCTCTACCTGCGGCATTGTCGTTGCCGGCACTTGTTCGGCACTTGGGGATGTTTCTTTTGTGCCGGCAGGTGGGGACGCTCCTTTGCTAGAAGATTTGGCGCAGGTCTCCGCGGTTAAGGGCTTCGTTGAAGAGGTGCTTGAACACCACGCTACCGTGTAGACCGTCGTGCTCGAACTCGTTGGTCACCCAGGCATGCGAGTTACCCACGCGGCTGAGCGTATCGAGCTGCATGCCCGAGTCGACGTACATGTCGTCGAAATACACCGCGGCCTGCAGGGGCACCTCGTTGCACGCCAGTCGCTGCGGGTCGTAGATCTTGTCCCAGCTGGTGTCTTCCATCAGCAGGTCCATGGCGGGCTTGAAGGGCTTGAGCTCGGGCATCTGCTCGAACATCCACGGGAACATGGCCTCGCCGGTAAACATGAGCGGGCGCGCGAGCGTGTCGAACTCGGCACGGTGTGCCTTCTCTTCTGCCGCGGCCCAGCGAATGGGCATGGTATCGCCGTCGGCGTAGATGAACTCCTGCAGCGTCCAGTACAGCGGATTCGTGCGCGTGTTGGTGCGCTCGAAGGCGCGCATCAAAAAGCTGTCAGATACCGAGGCGTCGCAGGTCAGCGTGCCGTCGCCATCAACAAAAGCGTGATCGATAATCCAATGCATGCGCTCAAAGCTCGGCTTCATGCCAAAGTCGCTGCCCATGAGCTGTAGGCGCTCGACCGTCATCGGCGAGCCGTCGGGCAGCACGGGCTTCTGGGCCTCGAGCGCATCGGCCAGGGCTGCCACGCGCTCGACGTCAGCGGGGTAGCGGTCATAATACTGCTGCGTCTTGGCTGCCATGCGCGGGAAGGTGTGCGCATAGACCTCGCTGGCGCTCGTCGGCACGTGCGGAATGCCGCCGCAGGTAAAGCTTGCCGCCACGCCCTCGGGGAAGAGCGACAGATAGCTCAACGTCAAAAAGCCGCCGTAGCTCTGGCCGAGCGTGACCCAGGGCTTGCCCCCAAAGCCCACCAGGCGCAGATACTCAAAATCGCGCACGATTGAGCTGG
>CAUDYH010000136.1 GCA_958453575.1 uncultured Collinsella sp. | reverse complement strand
AGCGACTCGGCTTCTCGACCTTGGCGAGCAACGGCTCAATTAAATGAAAACAATCTTGGTATGCAACGCGCAACGGAAAACCCCTAAGCAGCGAGATCTGATGCGTCCTGGTAGGACGCCATAGGACGGGTAGCGCCCGCGACCGTGGTCACCAGATCGCGAACGCGGGAGAACGTGGCAGTGACCGCCTCGTTGGCACGGCTGTAGTCGACATCGCGCTCGTAGAGCGAAACGAGTGCACGGCCCATGCCGTAGGTGCCCGCGGCAGCGGTGAGCGCCTTGACGGCAAACCCAATATGCGGCGTCTGCTTGACGAGCGCGCGGGTGACCGCGCGGATCACAAGACCGCCGGCAAGCACGCCCGCGACCTCGTAGCCGCGCTCGGGCTTAATGCCGCGTCCAAAGACGGCAGCGAGCTCAAAGAGCATGCCCACCTGCGCCAGCGCCATAACGGGATAATCGGCGCCCGGCAAAAACACCAGCGCACCGGTCGCCATATTGGTGAGCGCGCACGAGGTGATGATACGATTGGCCGCCGCGATGCGCATGAAGGCAAAGTTCGCCGCAAAAGCCGTTTCCTTGTCGGTGCGGTCGAGAATCCAGCGGGCAAGCGTCTCGAGCAGATACGTCTTATCGGTTGCCGCTACCACGCCGAGCATGGGCGTAGACTCCTCGATAAACGGCACCTCCACAGCAGACTCGGCAAGCACGCACACGGGCGCGCCGGCGATCACGAGCTCCTGCACGGCACTCTCCAAGCGGTCGGACCCACACGAGAGCACTAGCACCACATCGGTATCGGTCTTTGGAGCAATTCGCTCCTCCCCCAGACGCTCGACGCGCACAATGCCCGAGGTCGTCTGCGGCACAAAGGCGTCTCGCACCGTCTCGGCCAGAAAGCGCGAGGCGGACGAATCCAGATAGACCGAGACGCGCACCGGCGTATCGGAATCCTTCTTAACGGACGCGCCCATCTTAAAAGCGCGGGTCAGCTTATCTACGGGAATTTTCATAGCAAACCCCTCCAGCGGTTACGCGGCGCCCGAACGATGCCGCCATATGGATTGTACGATACCCACCGTCAGCAGCTGAATCATCATCGAAGACGAACCGAAGCTAATAAACGGTAGCGGAATACCGGTAATCGGCATCATGCCGATGCACATGCCGATGTTTTCGAAGGTCTGGAACGCCCACATGCCGACGATGCCCACACACGAAAGACGTAAAAACAGCGACTCGCACTTAAAGGCGACGCGAATCGTCGAAAAGATTAACAGCACGTAGAGACACAGGAGCAAAAAGGAACCGCAAAAACCAAAGGTCTCGGACAAAAAGGCGAAGACGAAATCGGTATGGAACTCGGGTAGGAAGCCGCCGGCCGACTGCGTCGCATGCCCCAGGCCCTTACCAAAGAAACCGCCCGAGCCGACCGCGATCAACGACTGCTGCAGATTGTACGCATCGTCCGAATCGGCATTATCGGGGTCGATAAAGACCGTCAGACGGTTCATCTGATACTGCTTGATGAGCACATCGTGGCCGAGCAACGAATCAAAGACCGAATCGAGCGCCAGGACGAGGGCCACCAGGCCCACAAGCAGGGCCAGGGTCGACAGTACCCATTCGCGGCGCGCACCGCTCATACAGATGACGATAGCGCCAGAAACCAGCACGACCAGGCCCGATCCCAGGTCGCCCATGGCAACGACGGCCAAAAACGGAATGGACAGCATGCCGCAGAGCTTGACGTAGTCGCGAACGGTATCGATGCGACCGTTATACTGCGAGCCAAGCGTAGCAATAAAGAAAATGGTGATGAGCTTGGCAAGCTCAACCGGCTGGAATGTCAAGCCAATACCGGGAATCTTGATCCAGCCCGTCATGCCCAGACCGCCCGTATAGGACAGACCCGGAATCTTGGGCGAGAGGATCACGATCAGGTCGATGACAAGCAACGCCGTCGAGAAATTGGAAATACCGCGCAGATCGGTACGCCAGACCAGCACCGCCAGCACCGCTCCGATGCCAATTCCCAGCAGATGGCGTGAGAACGAGGCATCGGCCTTAAACTGCGAAGCCGACCAGATGATGATGGCACCGTAGGCAACGAGCGCCACAGTAGCCACGAGCACACCGATATGCACCTTTTGGCGAAACGTGCCGCGCGAGGCCGAAAGTTGCTTGTTGACGCGGTCCAGGCTGCTGCGAGAGCCGGTCTTGGTTGAACGGAACAGATCCGCCGGAGAAAAATCCATCGCAACCTCCTATCGAACCGAAGAATCGCCCGAGGCCGAAGAGGTATCGGGCTCGTCATAAATCACGCCGAGCACGTCGCGCACGACATGCATCGCGGTATCTGAGCCGCCGCCGCCCTGCTCCAGAACAGTAGCGATGACATACTTGGGATCATCGGCCGGTGCATAGGCGCAGAACCACGCGTATTCGTCCTCGCCGCTTTTCTCGCCCGTGCCCGACTTGCCGTATACCTGCGGCGTCAGGGTGCCAAAGTGAGCCGCCAGGGACGTCGATGCCGTGTAAATCACGTCGTGCATGCCGTTACGAACAAGAGCCAAATCCGAATCGCTGTTGATCTTGGCCTCCAGGCGCTTCTTCTTGCCCTTGCCGTTGTACTTATAGGCATCGCCGTCGCCATCGCGCGACACGGCAGATAAAAACACGTGAGGCACGTACTGTTTACCGCCGTTGGCAAGACCCATATAGGCGCACGCCATCTGCAGGGGCGTCACCAGGATGTCGCCCTGGCCGATGGCAATGTTCGTCATATCACCGGCATTCCACTTGCGGTCCTCGGCAGATGCGTCGGTGAAGTACGACTCTTTCCACTCGGCATCGGGAATACGGCCCGCGCCCTCACTCGGCAGATCGATACCGCAGGTCTTGCCTAGGCCCCAGCGACGAAAGACCTCCTGCAGGCCTTCGGGATGTTGCTCGTCATAAAAGAACGCCTTGCCCATGTCGTAGAAGACGGGATCGCACGAGTTGGCGATACCCGACTGCAGCGTCATGGTGCCGTGGCCGGAATGCAGCCAGCAGTACTTGCCCCACGACTTGCCCAGACCCGTCCAATAGCCCGTGCAGTTGGTCGTCTGCCCCGACGTGTAGGTTCCAAACTCAAGACCGGCCAGTGCCGAGAGCGGCTTGATGGTCGAAGCCGACATGTACTGTCCGCTAATGGCGCGGTTGAGCAGCGGGTGCGAACCCTTGTCATCATTTAGCTCAGTCCACACGTCATTTGAGACGCCGCCGATAAAGACGGACGGATCGAACTTGGGCTCGCTCGCCATGCCCAGGATCTCGCCATTGTTGGGATCGAGACACACCACAGCGCCGTTGCCGGCATTGCTGTAGCCAGTGGTCTTGGCAAGCTCGATAGCGCTCGCCAGCGCCGTCTCACAGGCCTGTTGGATCTTAAGGTCGAGCGTGAGCTTAATGTCGGAGCCGGCCTTCGCCGGCACGGCGCCGGCCTGACCGGTCACATTGCCCGAGGCATCGACCTTGACGGTCTGCTCGCCACGAATACCCTGCAGCAAGTTTTCGTAGTAGCTCTCAACGCCCGCCTGGCCCACGATATCGCCCGACTGGTACGTAATCTTGCCAGCAGAAGCATCATCATCGCCAGAGGTTTTCTTATTCTGGGCCTCGAGCTGCTCGGAGGTAATGGTGCCGGTATAGCCCAAGATATGGCATGCCGTCTCGCCATATGGATACTGGCGCTCGGTACGCTCGGCAATCTTGACGCCCGGGAACTCGCCGGCATGCTCCTGAATATAGGCAACCGTGGAGCGACGGACGTCCGTCGCGATGGTATGCAAGCTCTGAGCGCCCTCTGTATTGTCCTGAATATTGCGAAGGACCGCCACGTAAGGCATTCCAAGCACGTTGGCAAGATGGCGAACCAGAACCTCATCCTCCGCAAGGTCGCGGTAGGCCACGACAGCAAGTGAGGGACGGTTCTGGACAAGCGCCACGCCATTGCGGTCAAGGATGCGACCGCGCACAGCGGGTGTGGTAACGGTGCGAGTCTGATTACTATTGGCCTGCTTCTCGTAATAGTCCGACGAGACCATCTGCATGCCCCACAGCTTGACGGCAAGCGCCGCAAACATCGCGCCCACACCCGTGGTGAGGATGGAAAAGCGGCCCTTAAAGGCGGTCGCCGCGGTATTGCCCTCGCCCTCGGTGGCGCGCGGGGCCGTTCCATGCTGCGCATCGTAGGTAAAACGGGAATCGCCACGACGCATGATGACCAGCGCGACCACGATGGCCACAACCAGCACGATACCGGCGATAATAACCGTCAACTGGGAAGACATCTACGGGCCTCCCCTATTTGAGCTTGCGGGTCTTGGGCTTAAAGCGCATACCCGTCTGGCGTCCGCCACGCGCGGAGAATCCATAGCCGGACTGCGGCACGACGCCGGACATCAAAAACGGAATGGCAACCAGACCCGTCAGGATCGAGGACGGCAGTGCATGGCCGAAGATCGCCACGACAAAGCTCGTCTCCAAACCCATAAACAGCAAGATGATGCTGTAGATCACATTAATGACGAGCGCGAAGGCGCCCACGGTGACGCCGCGCGCACTCGGGCTACCGCCCGTCTGACCGACGGCACTGTGCACCAGGGCAAAAGAACCCACGGTCAGCAGGAGCGACATAACGCCCACCGGCACGGCAGCGGACAGGTCATAAAACAAGCCGCTGCAAAAACCGCACACGACGGCACGGGTCGGGTCGCCCGAGAACACGCTTAG
>CAUDYH010000135.1 GCA_958453575.1 uncultured Collinsella sp. | reverse complement strand
CCTGCAGCGGCTTATTTGCCCCGCACCATGGTGAGGGAGATCTTTTTGCGGTCGCGATCGACCTTTTCTACCCATACCTTCACCGTGTCGCCGACGCGCACCACGTCGCTGGGGTGCTTGACGAAGCGGCTGGCCAGCTTGGAGATGTGCACGAGGCCGTCCTGGTGCACGCCCACGTCGACGAAGGCGCCAAAGTCGACGACGTTGCGCACCGTGCCCTTGAGCTCCATGCCGGGCTCCAGGTCGTCAATAGAAAGTGCCGAGCGGCTAAAGACCACCTCGGGCGCGTCGTCGCGCGGGTCGCGACCGGGCTTCTTGAGCTCGTTGACAATGTCGATGAGCGTCAGGGTGCCACAGTCCAGGTCGCTTGCCAGTGCCGAAATGCTGCCCAGACGGCGCTCGATGTCGGGCACGCCGCCGCGGCTGAGCTCGCTTGCCGCAACGCCGGCCCGCTCCAGGACGGCCGTGGCCACCTCGTAGCTCTCGGGGTGGACGCTTGTCGCGTCGAGCGGGTTCTTACCGCCGCTGATGCGCAAAAAGCCCGCGGCGTTGAGATATGCCTTGGGTCCAAGTTTGGGGACCTTCTTAAGCTGGCGGCGATCGGTAAAGGCGCCGTTTTCCTCGCGGTACGCCACGATGTTCTTTGCCACGCTCGGCGTGATGCCCGATACGTATCCCAGCAGGCTTGCGCTCGCGGTGTTGACGTCGACGCCCACGCGGTTGACGACGTCCTCCACCACGTGGCCCAGGGTGCGCGAGAGCTCGGCCTGGTCAAGGTCGTGTTGGTACTGGCCCACGCCGATGGACTGGGGCGGAATCTTGACGAGCTCTGCCAGCGGGTCCTGCAGGCGACGGCCCAAGCTCATGGCGCCACGTACGGTGACGTCCAGGTCAGGATATTCCTGGCTGGCGAGCTCGGAGGCGGAGTACACCGACGCGCCGGCCTCGTTAACGATGGTGTAGCGAAGGCTGGACGCCTGCTCGGCAATGAACTCCGAGACGACTTCCTCGGTCTCGCGGCTGGCGGTGCCGTTGCCGATGACGATGGTGTTGACGCCGTCCTTTTTGACGAGGCGGGCGAGCTCGCGCTTGGTGCCGGCGACGTCGTGGCGCGGCTTGGTGGGGTAGACCACGCCGTGGTCGAGCAGCTTGCCGGTCTCGTCCATGACGGCGACCTTGCAGCCGGTGCGGTAGCCCGGGTCGAGCGCGAGTACGCGGGCGCCGCGCACGGGGCGCGCCGAGAGCAAGCCCTCGAGATTCTTGGCAAAGACGTTGATGGCCTCGGTCTGGGCACGAACGGTGAGCCTGGCGCGGGCCTCGCGCTCCAGCGAGGGGGCCATGAGGCGCTTGTAGCCATCGGCGATGGCGGCGTCAAAGACGGGAGCAAACACGCCCTGGCGACGGGGCCAGCGGCTGCCGAGGCGTGCCGTAGCGGCAGCGCCGTCGACGTTCACGCGCACGCGGAGCTTGCCCTCACGCTCACCGCGGTCGATAGCCAGCACACGGTGGTTGGGTATACGGCGCAGCGGCTCATCATATCTGTAGTACGGCTCGTAGGGGGTCTTCTCGGCGGGGTCGGTGGCCTCGACGACGATGTCGGCGGTGTTTTGCGTAAAGGCGCGCAGGTCGGCGACGTTCTCGGGGTCCTCGGCCACCGTCTCGGCCACGATGTCCGCCGCGCCGGCGAGCGCCTTTTCGGGCGTGTCGAAGCCGGCCTCCTCGTTGACGTATGCCGCGGCGGCGTCGAGTGCGCTGCCCTTGGCCGAGGCCTGCATGATGATCATGTTGGCGAGCGGCTCCAGGCCGGCCTCGCGTGCCTTCTGCGCGCGGGTCATGCGCTTTTTGCGGTAGGGCTTGTAGAGGTCCTCGACACGCTGGAGCTGTGTGGCCTCGCGAATCTGTTGCTCGAGTTCGGGCGTGAGTTTGCCCTGGGCATCGATGAGCAGGATGACGTCCTCTTTACGCTGCTCAAGATTGCGCAGGTAGGACAGGCGCTCGTCGAGTGCGCGCAGGGCGACGTCGTCCATGCCGCCCGTGGCTTCCTTGCGGTAGCGCGAGATAAAGGGAATGGTGTTTCCCTCGTCGATGAGCTTGACGGCCGCCTCGACGTTGGCGGCCTTAAGGTTGAGCTCGCGGGCGAGCTGGGCGATAAGATCCATGGGACTCCTTGCGTTTAAGGTGCGTTTGCAGCACAGAGCTACCAAGGATACCACCTGCCACTTCGCCCAAAAAAGACTGTTTTGGCGCGGAACCACGAAAGCGGCCTATCTACTACGTTTGAACCGTGTGGGTCGACCATCCCCCGGTTTTCCGAAAATGCGCAAGCCGTTTACCTGCGGTTTTTACTTCGCGAAATTTGGCACGGTTGAGGGCGATCGGTTAAACGTAGTAGATAGGCGCATTTCGTGGCGAACGAATCAGGCCGAGGTGCAAAATGGCCCCTCGCCCCAGAAAAATCGTCGGAAAGGTAGCAAAATGCCCCGCGGGCAGGAGGCTGCTCGCGGGGCAAAGAAGAGGGGCTTGTTGGTGGCGGACCGAAGGGTTCGGCATGGGGCTTCTGCCGCGGTCTGCCCTAAGGCGTTACAGCTCGACGAGCTGGCCGGTCTCGGCGGCCTCCTTGATGGCGTTGAGAAGCGTGAGCGTCTTGACGTTATCGGCGGGCGTCACGACGGGCTCGACCTCGCGGCGGACAACCTTCACAAAGTGCTTGAGCTGCATCTTGTGCGGCAGCGCCGGGTCCACGGCCGGAATCTCCATCTGCAGCGGCTTGTGCCAGTTGGAGGCGCCGTCGTAGGAGAACTGGTGCAGGCGGGGCAGCGAAAGGGCGCCCTTAGTTCCGCCGATAAAGTAGGCGTCGGCGTCGAAGGGACGGTACTGCGGGTCCTCGCGAGCGGTGGCCTCCCAGTTCCAGGGGCTGGCGGTGGCGTCGGAGATGGTCATGCTCGCAAGCGCGCCATCGGCAAAACGGACGTTGACCACGGCGGAGTCCTCGGTCTCAAAACCGCGGGCGGCGCTGGACTGCATGCCCTGGACGGCAACGGGCTCGCCCAGCAGGTAACGGAGCAGGTCGACGTCGTGCACCAGGTTGACCAGGATCGGGCCGGCACCCTTCTTGCGGCGCCACTCGACATCGAAGTACTCGTCATTCTTATAGATCATGTAGTGAAAGCTCGACACGGTGAGCTTGCCCAGCTCGCCGGACTCGATGATCTCCTTGGCCTTGTTGACGAAGGGGTTGTGGCGACGGTGCTGACCCACGAGCACGGGCACGCCGGCGGTCTCGGCCTCGGCGGCGAAGGCCTGGGCATCTTCCAGGTCGTTGGAGATCGGCTTTTCGACCAGCGGCACGATGTTGCGCTTCACAGCCTCGCGGGCAACGCCCAGGTGCAGGTCGTTGGGGGTGGCGATAATGACGGCCTCGGGCTTGACCTCGTCCATCATCTGGGCGGGATCGGTATAAAACGGCACGCCGGCGGCCTCGGCCGTGGCGCGGGCGCCCTCAAAGGCGTCGGCGATGGCGACGAGCTCGGCCTCGGGCTCCTCGGTGACAAAGCGGATGTGGTTGCGGCCCATGGCGCCGGCGCCGATAACGGCAATGCGGACGGGGTTGAGCTCAGACATTTCGACTCCTTAATACTGTTGGCGATGGAATGCGACAAAGGGACAGTCCCTTTGTCACATTGGCAATTACTAAGCGGACTTCTTCTTGCTGTCGGAGACCATCATGTAGACGGTGAGCACGACGGCGATGGCGGCGATCACAATGGCGCCGTAGAAGGACTGCTGGTAGGCGGCGCTGCAGGCCTCGGCGTGATACAGCACGGCGGTGATGGGCTGGCTGATCCAGGTGGAGGCGGCATAACCCAAAAACATGATGCCGTAGTTGACGCCGATGTTGCTGGTGCCAAAGGCGCCACCGGTGAGCGGCGGGTAGATGACGAGCAGGGCGCCAAAGCTAAAGCCGAGCAGGGCGAGCGCCACAAAGAACATGCTCTGCGTAAAGCTCATCGACATGATGACGAGCGCGACGATGGTGACGACAAGGCTGATGAGCAGCGACTTGTAGGCGCCAAGCTTGTCGATGATCTGACCAAAGGACAGACGGCCAACCAGGTTGGCGCAGGTGTTGACGGAGACCACCACGCCGCCGAGGGCGACGGCAGCGGCGCTCGTGGGGTCGGCGAAGAGCTGGACGGCGGCGATGGAGGCAACCTTGCCCACGAGCAGGGTGCCCGCGGTGGCGGCAAAGGCGAAGGTGACGATGAGGACCCAGAAGCGCGGGGTCTTGACCATCTCGCCCGGGGTGAGGTCGCCGAAGGTGCCGGCATGTGCGCCACCCTTGGGGGCCTCGAAGCCCTCGGGCAGCCAGCCGGCCTCGGGGGCCTTCAGGAACAGGGCGGAGGCGGCGATCATCACAAAGAAGATGACGCCGAGTGCCTTGAGGGCGCCAAAGATGCCCAGGCTCGGGATGAGCAGCGAGGCGAGCACCGGGGACAGCACGGCGGGGCCGGCGGTCGAAGCGGCCAGGGTGATGCCGGAGGCGAGGCCCTTCTTGTCGATGAACCACTTTTGGCCGGTGGTGAGCGCCGGGTTGTAGCCCAGGCCGTTGCCGATGGCGGCGACGAGCGAGAACCACAGGTAGAACTGCCACGGCTCGGTGACGGTACCGGACATGAACCAGCCCAGGCCGTAGCACACGGCGGCGGCGATCACGACGTTGCGCGGGCCGATCTTATCGGAGATGCGGCCGGCGAAGATGCCCGTCACGGCCATGATGGTCTGAAAGAC
>CAUDYH010000134.1 GCA_958453575.1 uncultured Collinsella sp. | reverse complement strand
TTGGGCATAAAGGAGGCGTGGCAACCGCTCTCGTAGGCCTGCTGCTTAATGATGAGCTTGGCCGTGGTGATGGCGTCGGACATGCTCAGGGCCTCGGCGTGACGCAGGCTCATGCCGTGCTGCGAGCGGCCGGCGGCGTGGAAGGTGTACTCCACGGGCACGGACATCTTCTCGAGCGTGAGGACCGTGTTGCGACGCAGGTCGCGGGCGGCATCGCTCACCGAAAGATCGAAGTAGCCCACGTTGTCGAGCGGCTCGGGGGTGTGCTCGTCGGGGAAGTAGTAATACTCCAGCTCGGCGCCCACGTTGAGCAGATAGCCAGCCTTCTCGGCCTTGCGGAACATGCGACGCAGGGCATCGCGCGGGTCGCCGGCAAACGGCTTGCAATCGGGAGTGCACACGTCGCAGAACACGCGGGCGACGCCGTTGTGGCTCGGGCGCCACGGCAGGATCTGGAAGGTTGAAGCATCGGGGAATGCGAGCATGTCGGCTTCCTCGGGCGTGGCAAAGCCCTCGATAGCGGAGCCGTCAAAGCCAATACCCTCCTCAAAAGCGACTTCGAGGTCCTCGGGGCTAATGGCAAAGTTCTTGAGGCGGCCGAGAATGTCGACAAACCACAGACGCACAAAGCGGATGTCACGCTGCTCTACGGAGCGGAGTACGTAATCGATGTTCTGCTGGTTCATGTCGCTCCCCTTTCTTTCGGGCGGGTTTCGACTGGTCTATATCGCAGATACTATCGCAGAAAAATGTTTCCGCAGGGTTAAAGCGTATCAGGCGCTCAAAAAACGTGGGCGCGGAGGCCGTCTGACTTACGCGCGATCATAAAGGATCACTCCTTCGCGCTCGATTACCGCGGCAAGATCGGCATCAAGATGGTCGCTCGAGACAAGATCAACCTGCCTCCCAGTTTCTTTGCGCACCGCCTCGCCGAATGCCGACAACGCGAAAAGGCCAAAGCCCTGATCGCGATCGACTTCGAGACGCAAGTCAATGTCACTATCGGCACGCGCGTCGCCACGAGCATACGAGCCAAAAAGAATCACGCTTTTGATGGCGGGAATCGGGCTGGCCGCCTCACGGACAGCGGACTCAATCTGAGCGGTATCCAAAATGCCCGCCGCGACGCTTCCGCTCGCAGAGCTTTTACCGAGTGAAGGGACAAACGGCAGCGAACGCTCGCGCAGCATCTGTCTCATAAACATATTGACTGCAACAGACGAAGTCATGCCAAGTTCTTCGCACAGCTCGGCAAATGAATCTTTAATTGACGAGTCCACTCGCACACTCAGCACAGACGCAGCCATGGATACCTCCTGTATGACATTGTCTATATATTATCACACAGACTAGCGCGAGGTCGAAGCGCGGTGTTCGATGTGGCCGGGGATCTCGATGCGCTTGGGAGCCAGCCTTGCGGCCTCGCCCACCGTGGTGGTGACGACGTTAATGCGCTCGGACAGACGCTCGACTACGCGCTCGGCGATGGCGACGGTGTCCTGCGCGGCCGTGGTCACACCGCCAAAGAGCACATGGTTCCAGGGGTAATCGTCAAACGTCGCGATCTTGAGACCCGCCGGCAGCGAGGGGCCAAGCTGCGCCAGCGCCTCGGTCAGACGCAAAAAGACCAAGCCGTTGACGGCAATAAGGCCGAGTTTTTTGCCTGCGTTGCCGCGAATAGTCTCGTCCAGGCGGCCGACGCCCGTGGCGCCGCCGTCGGCCAGGGTGACGACCTCGCCCGCAAGGTCGCGGCGCGAGAGCTCGTCGGCAAAGGCCTCGGCGCGCTCACGACGCACGGGGCTGTCGTCGCTCGCCTCGGTGAGCAGGCACAGACGCTCGCTGCCTGCAGAGGCCAAGGCGTCTACCAGGCCGGCGACCAGCTCACGGTTGTTGGAGGTCACCAGATCGATGCCGCCATTGGCAACATCGCGGTCGAGCAGCACGACGGGCAGGCGCCCCGCGGCCGCGGCAATCGCCTCGTCGTTGCCGCCGCAGGTGTTGACGATCAGGCCGTCCACGCCGGCATCGATAAGTCTGGCGAGCGACTCTGTCTCCTTGGCGGGGTCGTTGCCGTTAATGGCCGTCATGAGCGAGCAGCCGCGCGCAGCGGCGCTGGCGGAAAGGTCCTCAAGCATGGCGCTGGAGAACGGGTTGCTAATGTCGGCCAGGATCACGCCGATGAGATTGGTGCGCGAGCTGCGCAAATTACGTGCGGCGGCACGCGGGCGATAGCCAGTGCGCTCGATAACCGCCGCGATGCGGGCGCGGGTCTCCTCGGTCATCTGCCCGGGGCGGTTATTGAGGTAGCGCGAAACCGTGGCCGGGCTCACGCCCGCCTCGGCGGCAATGTCCTTGATTCTCATCTGCGCCATAGCGCACCCCGTTTCCCCATTGTCGGCAACCTGAGCCATTTTAGGCATTTATACGGACTGCCTACGCCACCAGAGCCGCAGGACGATCTTAATTTCACCGCAGCAAATAAAGGGGGCGAGTTAGATAGCCGAGTCTTTGGACAGCTCGAAATAGTCGGGATGCAAGGCGATAACCGGGCCCTGCTCCTCGGGCATCAGATGCAGGTGTGTCTCTGCCAGGTAGCTCGCCGTATCGGTATCGCCCTTCTTAATGGCCTCGAGAATCCGGCGATGCTGCCGACGAATCGGCTCCCAATCCAGATCCTGCGACACCATACGCAACCAGTTATATCGCTCAAAATGCGTGTTGATGCTCTTCATCCAATCCCACAACATGTGACGGCCGGCAATCGCAAAACACGTCTCATGGAACAGGTTGTCCAGATCGAAAAAGCGACGCGTTTCGCTATGGTCGAGCGACTCGGACTCGGCAAGAATCTGACCGAGCCGATGCTTTTGCTCGGGCGTGGCGGCCGAACAGCATTTGATGAGCACGCTTCGCTCGAGTTTCTCGCGCAAGAAACAGGCGTTCTCGGCGCGCTCCATGCTGATTTTTGAGACATAGGTGCCGCTTTTGGGACGCGTTTCCACCAGCTCCTGCTCGCGCAGGCGCACAAAGGACTCGCGAATGGGCGTGCGCCCGATTCCCGTCTCCTTTTCCAGACCAATCGCCGAAAGGCGCGTGCCGGGCTTGAGCTCGGCATAGATGATCTTGGAGCGCAATGCGCTGTATGCCTGATCTTGCAGGCTCTGATAATGCTGGTGTTGTTCCATAAAGCTAAAGCCCTCGGATGAAGCTCACGGTTTGTCGAATACCACGTAATACTATCGCATCCCCCATTCCCTCAGTTGCGGTGAAATAGGGCGCGCTCGCGTCGCCAAGATCACAAGAGCAAGCGGCGGCATCCCGAAACCCGGGACACCACCGCTGTTTTGCTATCGGATGGCGCAGAGACGCCCCTCCTCATGCGCCAAGGGATTGATTAGAGCTCGCAGGCGACCTTGTAGCCATCGCCGATGGCGTCGCGGATGTTGCCGCACTTGTTGGCATCGCCCAGCACGTGGGTGGCAACACCGGCTGCAGCCAGGTCATCGGCCAGCTTGGTATTGGGACGATAGCCCATGGCAAGCACCAGCGTATCGGCACCGGCGATGGTGCGGATCTCGCCGTCCTTCTCGTAGCTGATGGTGTCCTCGGTAATCTCGGTCACCTTGGCCTCGGTCAGCACGTGAACGCCCTTGGAGAGCATGCGCGTGATGAGGACCGCGCGACCGGCACCACCCTCGTTGGCGGCGAGCGTCTTGGTCATCTCGATAACGGTGACGTCGCGGTTTGCCGGCGACAGATCGTTGACCAACGGGGCCAGGTAATCGGCCGTCTCGCAGCCGACGGTGCCGCCGCCCACGATGACAATCTTCTTGCCCGGGAAAGCCTTGCCGCCCAGCAGGTCATCAGCCGTCATGACCTGCTTAAAGCCCTGCATAAAGGCCGGGGCGATGGGTTCGGCGCCATAGGCCAGGACGACCTCGTAGCCCGCGTAGTCACGCTGAATGTCCTCGGCCGAGAGCTCGGTGCCAAAGACGCATGTGACGCCGGCCTCGGCCAGGCGACGGTACTGATACTTGATCACACGGGTGAGTTCCTGCTTTGCCGGCGGAACGGCCGCGATGCGCATCTCGCCGCCCGGCTCGTCCTGCTTATCCACGAGCACTACGTTGTGGCCACGCTTGGCGGCAATGTAGGCTGCCTCCATACCCGCAGGACCAGCACCCACGACCAGAACGTTCTTGGCCTCTGCGGCAGGCTCGTAGCCGGCCTCGTCGCGCTCCACGTCCGGGTTGACGGTGCAGGAGATGCGCTTGCCGAACATAATGCCGTTCAGGCAGCGCAGGCAGCCGATGCAGGGACGGATCTCGTCGGCGTTGCCGGCAGCCGCTTTGTTGCAGAACTCGGCATCGCACAGATTGGCACGGCCCATCATGCAGATGTCGGCAGCACCGTCCTCGATCAGCTCCTCGGCAATCCATGCCTCGTTGATGCGGCCGACCGTGGCAACGGGAATATTCACATGCTTTTTGATCTCGCGCGAGCAGGCGGCGTGCGAGGCCTGCTGCGTACCGGCGGCGGGAATGGCGGAGCCGCGCTTGATGGTAGTGCCGCCCGACACGTGAATCATGTCGACGCCGGCCTTCTCCAGGCGACGCGAGACGTAGATCATGTCGTTGAGGGTCAGGCCGCCATCGGTGTACTCGTCGCCCGAGATACGGACGTCGATGATGAAGTCCTTGCCGCAGCGCTCGCGAATCTCGGCGATGACCTCGAGCAAGAAGCGCATGCGGGCGTCGAGCGAGCCACCGTACTCGTCGGTACGCTTGTTATAGAGCGGGGTCAAAAAGCCGCCGAGCATGCCATGGGCGTGCGCCGCATGAAC
>CAUDYH010000133.1 GCA_958453575.1 uncultured Collinsella sp. | reverse complement strand
CAGACCTTCGAGCTCGCTCCCATCCAGAAAATCGGAGACCTCTTTACCCTCCTTATCTAGATAAAGAGCGATACCTTTGGAGAGAACTTTACCGACACCTCGGGTACCATCAAACGCCAGGTCTCCCCTATTAAAGGATGCAGTCGAGTACCTGAACATGTGAACGGATCGCATCAGAGAGGGTGGAATACTTTCTCCGCTCCCTTCGGCCTTAAATTCAATTCGAGAATCCGGGTCGTCAGCAAAAGCGCAGATGGTAATAGTGTTTCCGGTCGTAGGATCGATGTCGAGCCCCGTTATTCCGATCTCGTCCTCGTCCAACTTTAAAGTTACTAGAGCCCCTGCGCGCTTTTCAATGTCAGCGAAATCCTCTTCGCTAATCGTCGCTTGATTGATAATTGTATTGAGCAAGTCAAGCACATTCGTTTTGCCGAGGTTGTTCTCGCCGACAATATAGCTCACGTCCTCGTCAAAACTAATCGACACTCCATCGAGATTCCGATAGTTCTCAATCCTCAGTTTAGAGATCCTCATGCGTCCTCCCGACCTTTATGGTTTTATGGCTTCCAACAATCTAACACGCCTCGTGTTGTACTGAACTTGAGGCACAGCCACTTCGAGAGGCTTGTAAATCAAAAGCGTAGTCCTAAGAAGGTTGTTTGCATGCACCAAGCCGTCTCCTAAGGCTCCCCCTCCCCAACATTCCCCAGAAAGTTCGCTGATGTTGACTGGGGTTCCCGTAAAATTAACCCCAACAAAATATGTGCGGAGTGCTGGCCTGGAGCTGCCTTCGGACCCTATTGGCTGCTCACCGAGAGGCTCCGCTATGAAACGACCTATTTACTACCTGCTCTGCGCGATCGCGTGCACGTCCATGGTCAGCTCGACGATGCCCATGGCAGCCGTCGCGGAAGCCATCCAGCCTCAGGCAGCCGCCGAGCAGCAAGCGCAAGCCGACGCCACGAGCAGCGACACAGGCAAGGCCGAAGACGGCACCAACACAAATACGACAGCAGATACCGCAGAGGACAGCACCGCAACATCCACCGGCACCAGCGCCGTCAACACGGAAAGCGCCGACGGCACCGCCGCCGCAACCGGCACCCCCACCCCATCCATCCTCGCCCAAGCCACCCCCACGCCCGAGGCAATCCCCACCACGTCACAAACCGGCTACGCCAACAGCACCACGGCAACCCAAAACGGCGTCACCTTCACCGTCTCGTGGAACGATGCCCCCGCGGGCTCCGCGACGACCTTCCACGTAACCCAAGCCAACGGCTCGTCCCAGGCCAAGGCGCGCATGGACGTGCCCACCTATTGGGACGGCGGCAGCCAGGAAAGCGTCTGCGACCCGTCGCGCCCGGCATGGGCCAGCTACTACAGCCTGGGCACCGCGGGCCACGACTTTACCTTTGACTTCACGGCGTCGGGCACGTACCGCATCCACTTCTACTTTATGGACAACGACAGAAACGACCCCAAAACGACAAGGGGATCTACTACCTGCGCACCACGGCGGAGGTGACCGTAAACGACGCCGCCCGCCCAAGCGTCACGCAGATCGTCAACAACGCCGTGGCCCAGTGCAAGCAGGAGACAAACGGCTCGGAATACGACATGGCGCTGTGGCTCCACGACTGGACGCTCGACCAGCTGGAGTACGACCACAGCCTCAACTGGTGCTCGGCCGAAAGCGGACTCACCCGCCACCAGGGCACCTGCGAGAGCTACCAGCGCATCTACTCCAAGCTCCTTGACGCCGCGGGCATCGCCAACGGCCGCATCACCGGCAACGGCCACACCTGGAACGCCGTAAAGATCGACGACAAATGGTGCCAGATGGACCTAACCTGGGACGACACCAGCAACAACTGGTACAGAGACCTGGACCAGCGCCATCTGTACTTTGGCCTG
The DNA here is from genome assembly GCA_958453575.1 of uncultured Collinsella sp. Lineage (GTDB taxonomy): Bacteria > Actinomycetota > Coriobacteriia > Coriobacteriales > Coriobacteriaceae > Collinsella. The sequence continues at coordinate 2,953 of CAUDYH010000133.1, read as the reverse complement.
ACCGACGAGCTCATGGCAATCGCCCACTCCGACCACACGGCCAACTACCAGAAGGACGGCCACGCCTACCGCTCGACCGACCTGTCCAACAATTACTTTGTGCGAAATGACAAGGCCGATGAATGGGCGGAGAAGTATGCCGACCGCATTCAGCAGCAACTGGATACCAGGGAAGAAAGATTTTCCATTGATGCCGATAATCAGTCTTTCCCGCCGAGCATCTCGGGAATTCAGAATGGGATTGTTGCGTATGCGATGAATCAAATAGACCGGAAGACCGCTGGAAACAAAGACTATCTATCTGCCGAGTCGAAGGTCGAGATGACGTCGAGCAGCAGCTGAACCGCGGCAGGGGCTCGACACCTGCTCGGTGGATGCCGTCCCCCAGGCGGTGAAGGTGAGGGGGATCCAGCCCGAGGGGATGTAGGAATGCGATAGGAAAGTCATAGATGCGGGCGTGCTGGCTAAAATGGGTCGGCCGGGATTGGTCAATCTCGGCCGACTATATTTGGCTAAATTATTCCATCGCTAACACAGAAAGCTCGCTGATGTTTACTGGTGTTTCCGAAAACCCCAACAAAATATGCGCGGCATGCTAGCCCGGTGCTTCTTTTGGACCCTATCGCCTGCTCCCAGAGAGGCTCCGCTACGCCCCCTATCGCCCACCATGTGCAATCGCGCGCATGTCCATGGCAAGCGCACCAATACCCATGGCGGTCATCGCAGAAGCCATGCGGCCTCAAGCAACAGCCGCGCAACAGGCACAAACTAAGACAGCAATAAGCGATACTGACAAGGCCGAAGGGACCACAAGCTCAAACACCACCGACTCAAGTGATTCCGCAGTAGATGTCAAAAGAGACAACAACGCCGCCCCCGTCAGCGCGACCAGCGCAACCGACAGCACCATCCCCCATTAGCTTCCTCATCGAGCAGCGCGCTGGGCGCCTCCTCGATGGTCTTCCTCGGAGGAGTCTTCATTTCCTTGCACAGCAGTTCCTCGTCGACCGTTACGATGTTCGCAAATTCGGCACGTATCCCATTCGTCTGTGATTCGCTGCTTAGCCGCCAGAGACCACATGACAGAGCGCGGACCGTGCTCCGTCATGTGGTTGTCAATTTCCAAAAAACTTGACGTTACCAGTGATGCGGTTTCAAACCGGTTAAAAAGGGGTATCGACCCAAGCCGATACCCCTAATGCAAGCACGCTTTAATCCAATTAAGCCATTATCAATACTGCTTTATCGGATCAGCGTACATCGTGAATTGAAAGCCAATCCAGCAGCCTATCGAAGCTCTCTGTAAACTAGATCCCGTTTTTCGTGAAATAGCATATTCGCGGGTACATCTTTAGAAACAACGCTATTCGCAGCGATGACCGCATTATCGCCAATGGCTACACCTTTAAGCACCACGACATTCGCGCCAAGCCAGACGTTGTCGCCAATATGCACGGGCGCTGTCGTAGTCGGCTGGTCCCGATACATGATCCCATCCTGCGACATACCGTGGTCGAAGTCATACACATGGACGTTTGGACCAAATAGGCAGCCTCTACCAATCTCAATTCGTTCATGAGCAATCAGGACGCAACCGTAATTGAAAGACGTTCGTTCACCGACGCTAATAACGCCTTTATCCGATACGCGACAATAAAACGGTCGCCTGAAAGCCTTCGTCATGGTTATCTGGCCAGGGAATCTCCCTGCAAGAAACGCCAACTTACCCCGGACATAAATCCAGGTCGCCACATGCTCAACAAAGTCCATTAAATTCAAGAGAAACGCCCCTAGTAACTATTTCCTTTTAATAAGCTGTTTCACAAGAGTCTTGAGAGATTTCACGAAGCCGTAGGCGCCAACAAACCGAGCAGTGCCCTCGAACCCCTTATGCTCATAAGCCTTCCAGAAACCATCAACGTTACCCTGCGGAGAGGACGACCTCTCCAGCATCGGATTACCGGGCAGCACCTCTTCAAGAGATATATCTGTTACGCCGGGCTCAAATACACCAGATGCGACAATACGCTCGGCTAGCTCACTATTAACCATAACAACAGAAAGTCCCTTATGATCATTAAAACCTTTGCGAACTCGATCGACGCCAAGAAAATCAGCAAGAGTAAAGTCGGAAACCCTGTTGACGTCGGTATAGGCGCAGTTATAACAGCTGGAATTTAAAGCGTTATTGCTATAGAACACATCTCGCCAAGTATTAGATTCAATCGTGTCATAGAGAGCAGTGCCGTCGTCCAAGAGAGCCTTCTCGACATGGACTCCCCAACCTCTGTCCTTGGGGCGATGAAAATATTTGATGACCTTCTTTCCGGACTTTTTTTCCAAAAAGGAAATGTATTCGCGGAACATACGATTACTAGGTGTGCCATGGCAGATTAAATCGCAGGTAACCAACTGTCCGGAATAGTTTTTCTTAGACAGAAAACTCCTAAGACCCGCAATTTGGCATGGGGTTCCGCTGTAGAGCACGTCAAGACCTTGTTTCAAGTCGTTATATGCTTCGACATATGAAGAGCCAACGAAGCCCTGTGAGTATTTTGAGCCTCGACAAGATTGCGCGTCGTCAACAGAGGCACAACGCCGCTGAACAACGCGGAAATCTTCATCGAAGCAAGCGCCGTAAACGACGCCGCCATTATTTAGGACGTAAGTAGCCAAGGTCCAAAACGCGGCACCCGAGGAACTTTTTGCGCGTTCGGCGTCGTCAGCCTGATAAGCCAATACCCGACGATAGTTCATCTTCAGATCGTCGCTCGTCAAACCATTAGCCGGACATACCCTCTGGCACAAACCGCACTCAACACATTTTGATTCGTCAATCTTCGGACGGTAAAACCCATGAGAGTCTTCTACAATCTGAATCGCCGATCGAGGACACACAGACAGACACGCAGAGCACCCGGTACAGCGTTGACTATCTTTGCAGATATCCATG
>CAUDYH010000132.1 GCA_958453575.1 uncultured Collinsella sp. | reverse complement strand
GCATTTATCAATATCGTGCTGGCCTGCGGTGGTCCCGCGCTCGATGCACTGGTGGGCTTGGCCCGCTCTGTAGAGGCTGAGTATCGCGCGCTGAAAGCTGCCCAGTCCGCCCTCGATAATAACGACCTGCTGCGCATGGCCTACGAGGCCCTGCGCGATTACCCGGCCATCCGAGCGGCATACGAGGGCCGCTTTAAGATGGTCATGATTGACGAGTTCCAGGATACCGACCAGATGCAGGTCGACCTGATCCGTTACCTGACCGGCGCGGGGGAGCGCGCTCTGTGTACCGTAGGCGATGCGCAGCAGTCGATCTACCGCTTCCGTGGTGCCGAGGTTGAGGTGTTCCGTCGCCAGGAGCGCAAGGTGGGCTCCTCTGCTGCGCCCGAGGCGACTGCCGTGGCCGACGCTCCTGCTGGCCAGCTCGTCAAGCTCGTGCGCAACTTCCGCAGCCATGACGAGGTACTGCGTTACGTGGCCCGCGTCTTTGACGGCGATGACGGCGGCCTGATGCAGGGCTTTTTGGACCTTGAGGCGAGCGACGGCCGCAAGGACACGCTGGTGGCAGATGCCTCGCGTCGCCAGGCCCTCTTTGTTGCCGGCGGCAGTACGCAGGAGCGCACACAGGCCAAGGCCCGTGCGATCGCTGAGCGATTCCGCGCGCTTGCCGATGCCGGCCAGCCTCAGGGCGGCATGGTGCTGCTGCTGGGCCGCATGACCAACGCAGACGTCTACGCACAGGCCTTCCGCGACCAGGGGCTCGACTGCGTCATCGCGGGCGGCTCGGTCTTTGCGCAGGCTGCCGAGGTGCAGACGGTGCGCGCCCTGGTTTGTGCACTCGCCAATCCGGCCGATACGGCGCAGGGTCTTATGCCACTGCTGGCCTCGCCGATGTTTGCACTCGGCGCCCAGGAGCTCCTGGCGCTGGCGACCAAACTCGATAGCGAGACGGGGGAGACCTCGCGCCGGAATATCGACGTGGGTATCATGAGCGATTCCGATGTGCCGGGTTTGCAAGACTTGCCGCTCGTGACGCGCGCCCGCGAGGTGCTGCGGTATGCGTTTCGTCGCGTGGGCCGCGATTCGTTCGCCGCCATCGCGCGCGACGTGGTCAACGCCTCCGGCTGGTTTGTGCGTCTGGCACAGCGTGGTCCCGAGGGCAAAGCCATTGCCGCCAACGTGCTCAAGGCGCTCGACGCCGTGGCCGAGGCGGAGGCCGAGTTCGGCAATTCGCCGCGTTCCATCGCGCTGGCCTTCGACCGTTTCTTGGCGGGCAAGGAGGCCCCGGGTGCCCTCAACGAGGAGGGCGACGGCGCGGTGCGCATCATGACGGTCCATGCCTCCAAGGGTTTGGAATATCCGGTCGTGGCGGTCGCCGAGTGCTTTGGCGTGCGTAAGTCCTCGGGTGCGGCACAGATGGGTCGCGTCGAGGGCGGGGCGCAGGTCGTGGCACTGCCGGCGCGCTTCGACGGCGTTAAACTCGCCGATGGGACCTTCGTGAAGGGCGACGACGTCAAAAAGCAGTTTGAGCACGCGTTTAAGGGCAAGGGCACGTCGCTGTGGCTGCCGCCGGAGCTCATGGAGGACGTCTGTGCGACGGGTTCTCCCGCCGAGGCATTTGCTCGCCTGCGCAACGACGACCTGCAGCTTTCGCTCGAGGAGCGGGCTCGCTTGCTCTATGTCGCCATGACGCGAGCGCGCGAGCTGGTCATTCTGGCGATGGATGTCGGCGTGAGCCGCGGCAAGGTGACGGCGCCGACCTTCGATGTCGAGACGGATCTGACCTACGACGTGCTGCGCCGCATCCTGCCGACCGACAGCCTGGACATGCCGCAGCTCGATAGCGACCGTTTGGTGTTCGACAACTCCAAGCCGGGCGACTACGAGCTCATCTCGCTGGCGGACTTTACGTTTGGCGAGCAGACGTTTGAGGTCAACGCTTCGCTGGATGTCGAGGGCAGGCTTGTCCGCGGCGATGCGGAGCCGGAGGGTGCCGGTGCGGATGCCCACGCCGCTGTTCCCGGTCCTGCCGACCCCGAGCCCGATGCGTTTGAGCTCGTGTATCCCCAGGCGGTGGGCGTGCGCATGGGCACCTGCCCGTATCCGGCGCGCGATTCGTACAGCTACTCGTCAATTGCCGCGGCGCTGCATGCCGAGTCCGAGGACCGAGCCGCCGAGGCGCATGTGCCCATGGACGAGGCTGGCGATGATGCGGAGTCGGATGGTTCCGAGATGACGGATGCAGGCGTGGCCGCCGTTGAGCCCGCCGGCAACCCCATGGCGCTGGGCTCGGCGTTCCATGCCGCCTGCCAGTGGCTGATCGAGATGGGTGCCGATGCGCTGCCCGCTGAGCGTGCCGATGCGCTGGCGCGCCTGTGGTGCCTGACGCCGGAGCAGCGCGAGCGCTTCGACGTTGCCCTGGACCGCTGGCTCAAGTCGGCTGCTCGTGCCGACCTGCTCGCGTGGCCGTGCGTTCGCGCCGAGGTGCCGTTCTTCTCGCTGGGCTGCGAGGACGAGGACATCGCCCGCTACGGTGCCTATGCCGAGGGCGCCATCGATGCACTGGCCACCGATCCGGCCGATCTGTCGCACGCGCTGGTCATCGATTACAAGACGGGCGGCACGCCGGATGAGACGCCGGACCAGCTGCTCGAGAAGCACGCCCTGCAGGCGCGCGTCTACGCCGACGTGTTGCACAAGGCAGGCTTTGAGACGGTGACGGTCAAGTTCGTCCGCGTGGAGCAGGCCGATCCCGCCAACCCCTGCGAGCCCCAGGTGGTCACCTACAACCTCTAACCCTCAACAACCTGCGGTGGAATCCCTATCGATTCCACCGCAGTCTTTTTGGGACGGGGCTCTTTTAGCTACTTTGGGCAAACCCAAACGGCCGCCCCGGAATAAAGCCCTCAATCGTCCAAATAGCACCGCAACGCATGGGAGAGTCTGGGACGGTACAATAGCTCGAACGGTTCAAACGAATAAGGAGCTATCATGCAGCTCACCAAAACGCTTGAGGTGACGCCGGAGGAGCTTTTTGACGCTCTGGCGGGGTTCATCATGCAGGATATCGAGAACGCCACGGGCAAGTGTCCCAGCCGCAACAAGCTCAACGGCTATAAGTACGAGAAGCGCCCATACCGCAAAAGGTAAGGTGACTCTTCATCGGAAACCGTGAACACTTCGGGCTTCGAGTCAGTAGCGAGCGGCCCGACAAAAGTAGTTGATGGAAGTGCCAAATGAATAAGAATGCCGCTACGCAACTGCACATCTATTCCGCCTTTTTCGTTCTCGCGGGATTTGTTTTAAATCGGGGAGTGTTTCTACTTTTCCTTGCGGAGAAAGGAATGCCTGTCACGGAAATCGCGCTTTATCAAGCCCTGTTTAACATTGCAACGGTCGTCCTCGAGCTGCCAACAGGGCTGATAGGCGATTTCTTTGGAAAGAAGTTTTCGATTCAAGTGGGCGTGCTGCTTCTTTTCTTCCATACGGCTGGCATGCTGTTGCTCTCAGGCCCCTTTCTCGTCGCGCTTTCCCTTGTTGAGGCACTCGCCTACTCCCTTCAATCGGGATCCGAACAAGCACTTTTATATGAAATTGCCCGAAATGCCGGTCAAGGAGAGCGCTTCCTCACCATCAACGCTCGGCTGCTTGCCGCGCAATCAATCGCGACGGGAGTGGCAATCGTACTTGGATCATTCATTGCCCAAATATCTTGGAGTGCACTCTACGTATGCGTTTCCGTTTTCTATCTTTTGCAGCTTTTCCTTCTGTATCCCATTGAGAGGGTGGAAGTGGCCCATTCCAAAAACTCTGGGGAGGAAAGGTTTGACGTAGCCAAGATCTTCAGACGCGAAACCTGGTGCATTGGAGAATCCGCTTTTGCGGTGTTGCTTCTTCTAATCGGCACAAGCATGCTCGATGGATTCTATGGGAGTTATTACAACTTGAATCAGTTGGTATTCGACGCATTTGATGCTCCCGTCTCCATAATAGGAATCTTTTTCGGTGCATCCTATGCAGTAAATGCGACGGCCTACATTGCAGCAGATTTCTTCTCATCGCGTTTCGGGAAAAGAAATACCATGCTCGGCTCGATGCTAATCGAGGCCGGCCTTTTCATGATTCTTCCGTGGTTCGCTTCAAATCCGCTGTGTTTGTTTGGCCTTAGCATGGTGCTTTGCTTTCTCCCAGAAGTGGTGTACATCACTTCGGAAAACTTAATCCAAGACGCGATAGCGGACGATCTCCGCGCGACGATCCTTTCCGTCGCGTCTCTGGTAAGGGCTCTCTTTTCCGCAATGTTTTTCTCCATATTTGGATATGTGTTGGGGTTATATCCCATTCAGATAGCGCTCGGTGTTATTGGCGCAATCGCGATAGCAATTACCGCCGTTGTTTCTTTAAAAATGGTAGGAATACATGTCTCCAAGAATTGATATATCGATTGACGAGCTGCCCGAAGCGTCGAGCCTTCTTGATGGACATGACTATTCGTCACAAATCATTCAGCGTATCGCCGGGGTTCCAGCAATACTCGATATATCTGGATGCACTCATTCCCCTTTTTGAAGGTCCCAAAAAGACTGTCCGTGTTGGTTTGGCTAGGTTCGGGTGCTGTCCGTGCCGTGGGGTAAAATCGTTCAGTCAGAACACGAACCCGCATCGGAGCTCATCACATGGCATTCGTCCATCTGCACAATCACACTGTTTTTTCCATGCTCGACGGCGCAACCCGTATCCAGGATATGGTCAACCGTGCCGTTGAGCTTGGCATGCCCGCCGTGGCCATTACCGACCACGGCTACATGTATGGCGTGCCCGACTTGGCGCTGGCCTGCGACGCCGTTAATCACAACACGCCCGAGTATAAAACCTGGAGCCACGACAAG
>CAUDYH010000131.1 GCA_958453575.1 uncultured Collinsella sp. | reverse complement strand
CCGCCCGCTCACGCGCTTCGCGAGGGCCGCGTTCGGGAAAGGGTAAGCCCCGGGCTACATTTCTGCGTTCTCGTTGGGTCTTGAGGGACGCTAATAAATAGACTTGCTTGATGCCGCCTCTGTTATCGGGGCGGCTTCTTTTTGTTGAAAACCACCACAAAGGGGGCAGGCACCTTTGTGGTGGTGGGGACGAGCTCGATGCTGTTGTGATCGTTGAGCGGCATGTTAATGGGCGGCTCTACAGAATTTCATCTGGGCTGGCGGGTTTGGTTGTTTTGGGGATGCCGAGTTTGGATGACGCGAAATCGTCAACATTGTCCTTAATTCCGTCTTTGGTGTAGACAGTGACCATATAGGTGCTGTGTCCGAATTCGCCCTTGTCGCGTGTTGCCCAGGCATCCCAGTAGGCGGCCCCGTTTCGCCCTTTGATTTTTCCGACACGGCGGAGTTCTGTTCGCTTTAATTTCTGGTTGCTATAGATGGTTCGACCGGCCTCCTCGGTGAGCCCGCACTGTCCAAGCATCTTGTCGAGGACTTGGTTCATGTGGCGCTCATCGGTGTTTGGTGCGTAGTCGTAGGCGAGGGTGATGAAGTCGAGTGGCTGGTCGTCGATTAGATAGTTTAGCGTCTGAGGTCCAAGGCAGAAATAGGGGGAGCATCCGTCGATCTGACCGAGCAGTGGCAACTTTGACTGCCAACTTCCGGTGGGAATTCCATCTTCGTAAAACACGCCGCGACAGATAAAGGAGAGCGAGGTGGCACGCGAGCCGGCGTCGACCATTCCGCATAAATCGAAGGGCGAGGTGATACCAAGGGAAAAGGGCGTGATGACGATAAGGAAGAGCATCACGATGGGTATGGCGAGAATGGCGATGACGTTGCGACCGGTGGAATGAGGCGGCTTCATATGCGCTCCTCGAGACAAAGATCTGTTGAGGATAGGCAGAAATGGATATGTTCAGAGAGCAATTCAAGTTTAATCTCATTGCGCGAGATGGTCGACCGTTAGCGTCGAAAACCACCACAAAGGTGCCTGTCCCCTTTGTGGTGGTGAGGAGCGCGCGGCTTCTTTTGGTAATAGTGTTAGCTGGCGGTATCATTAGTGCAGGTGGCGAAGGTTTGCATTGTGGGGTGTTTTGCCGTGAGCCGTTCTGCCCGTATTGGATTGATTGTCTTGGCGCTTGCGATCGCTGTGGTTGGCGCGGGCGCTGTCGGTATGGCATTTCTACCTGCTGCGGTGACGGAGCCGGTGGTCAAGCCTGTGACTCAATCTGTCGAACTTCTGACCGGCGACGACAAGCCCGAGACCATTACCGTTGATTTTGATGAGCAGCCGGCTGTGCTGGGTATTAGCAATTATCCGCGTATTCAGCTTGGGGCCATGCGCTATACCACGGATACAAGCCTGATCGATAGGGCGTCCGAGCTACTCAAGGGCAAAACATTTAAGCGTTGGTACGGATATGCGTCCTATCGGGCAAAAGCGAACGACATGGTTGGCGGATGCCACTCGTCCATCGAGCTGGACACTGCAAACGGCGCAAAGTTATGTGATGTCTCGTACGATCCGGGCTACGAGGGCAATGAGGGTCCGGGCATCTACATCATGGACGGCGATGTCGCCTATGTCATGGAGGGCGACCAGACCGAGCTCAACGATTTTATGGGTCAGTGTATCCAAGATGCCTATAAACAGACCTGCTTGCCTGACCCGCAGACTGCACGCGATAGTGGGTCTGCCCGTACATGGCTGTTCGAGGATGAGATGCCCTGGACCGTCGAATCGGGAAGTACGGGTTCGGCGAAGGAGTAGAGACCGCGACCACCACAAAGGTGCCTGTCCTCTTTGTGGTGGTTTTCGGTCTGTCTCGATCTGTAACATCTAGGATCAAAAATGGCTGCTAGATGTTACAGATCGAGACGGTAGCGCGCCTGGGCAGCGGCGGGCTGACATCTCAGTACCCTATCCGTAATTCACTCAGAAAATCTTATATATAGAGACTTAGATTTGTGTATAAGATCGCGTAAAGCTGGCAACAATACTTCTCGAACAACGTGAAGCCGCCCCGTAGGGCGGCCGCCCCAAGAGAGGTGATTCCATGAGAATCGATAAGCTAGCAATGACGTCGCGCGAGGCGCTGCAGACCGCCATGAGCACGGCTGCCGATGCACAGGCCGGCGCGGTGGAGCCGATCCACCTGCTGTCTGCCCTGCTCGGTGCCGGCGAGCGCAATATCTCCGTGATCATCGAGCGCATCGGTGCCGACCCGGCTCAGCTCGCACGCTCCACACAAGATGCCATCGACCATGCGCCCAAGGTGTCGGGCGAGGGTCAGCAGATGGGCCTGTCCAACGAGCTCGTTCGCGTGATCGAGAAGGCCGAGAAAAAGGCCACCAAGATGGGCGACAGCTTTGTGGTGACCGAGCATCTGCTGATGGCACTTGCCGAGGACAAGGGTGAGGCGGGTCGCGTGCTGCGTGGCGCCGGCGTGACCAAGGAGCGCATCGAGCAAGTCTACGAGGAACTGCGCGGCGATGACCGCGTGACGTCTGCCGAGGACAAGACGCAGTTTGAGGCGTTGGAGCAGTACGGTCGCAACATCTGCGATCTGGCTCGCGCCGGCAAGCTCGACCCGGTCATCGGCCGTACCGACGAGATCCGTCGTACTATTCAGGTTCTGTCCCGCCGCACCAAGAACAACCCCGTGCTTATCGGCGAGCCGGGCGTCGGCAAGACGGCCATCGTCGAGGGCATTGCTCAGCGAATCGTGGCCGGCGACGTACCGAGCACCCTGCGCGACCGCGACCTCATCGAGCTCGACATGAGCGCGCTGGTCGCCGGCGCCAAGTACCGCGGCGAGTTCGAGGACCGCTTGAAGGCCGTGCTCAAGGAAGTCCAAAAGTCCGAAGGCAAGGTCATCCTGTTCATCGATGAGCTCCACACCATCGTGGGCGCGGGTGCCACCGAGGGCTCCATGGACGCCGGCAACATCCTGAAGCCGGCGCTTGCCCGTGGCGACTTGCACGCAATCGGCGCGACTACGCTCGACGAGTACCGCAAGTACATCGAGAAGGACGCGGCACTCGCCCGTCGTTTCCAGACCGTGATGGTCAGCGAGCCTACCGTCGAGGACACCATTTCAATCCTGCGTGGCCTCAAGGAGAAGTACGAGATCTTCCACGGCGTGCATATCACCGATAGTGCGCTCGTGGCAGCTGCCGACCTCTCCGATCGCTATATCGCCGACCGCTTCCTGCCCGACAAGGCCATCGACCTGGTCGATGAGGCGGCAAGCCGCTTGCGCATGGAGCTCGACAGCATGCCGGTCGAGATTGACGCCACCACGCGTCAGCTCACCCAGCTGCAGATCGAGGAACAGGCGCTCATGAAGGAGACCGACGACGCCTCCAAGGAGCGTCTGGAGGCCCTGCGCCAGGAGATCGCCGAGGTCCAAGAAAAGCTCAACGTGCAAAAGGCCGGCTGGCTCAACCAGAAGAACGCCATCGACCACGTGCAGGAGCTTAAGGGGCAGCTTGACGAGGCCAAGAGCGAAGAGGAGCGCGCGACGCGCAACGGCGACCTGGGCCGTGCGTCCGAGCTGCGCTACTCCGTGATCCCTGGCCTGCAGCAGCAGATTCAGGATTCCGAGGCCGCGCTCGAGGCACAAAAGCAGCAGGACGGCGAGGGCCTCAACGAGCAGGTGACCTCCGATGAGATCGCCGAGGTCGTGAGCGCCTGGACCGGCGTGCCCGTCTCCAAGATGATGCAGGGCGAGCTCGACAAGCTGAAGGGCTTGGAGGGCGAGCTGCATAAGCGCGTCATCGGCCAGGACGAGGCGGTCTCCGCTGTCGCCGCGGCCGTGCGTCGCAGCCGTGCGGGCCTCTCCGATCCGGACAAGCCCATCGGCAGCTTCTTCTTCCTGGGCCCCACCGGCGTGGGCAAGACCGAGCTCGCCAAGGCGCTTGCCGAGTGCCTGTTCGATGACGAGCGTGCGCTCGTGCGTATCGACATGTCCGAGTACATGGAGAAGTTCAGCGTCCAACGTCTGATCGGTGCGCCTCCGGGATACGTGGGTTACGACGAGGGCGGCCAGCTTACCGAGGCCGTGCGCCGTCGTCCGTACTCCGTGATTTTGCTCGACGAGATGGAGAAGGCTCATCCGGATGTCTTTAACGTGCTGCTGCAGGTGCTTGATGACGGCCGTCTGACCGATGGCCAGGGTCGCCAGGTGTCCTTCAAGAACACGATCATCATCATGACGTCTAACGTGGGCTCCAAGGCCATCGCCGATCTGTCCGGTAAGGACGAGGAGGAGATGCGCCATCAGGTCGACGCCGCCATGGCTCAGACCTTCCGCCCCGAGTTCCTCAACCGTATCGACGATATCGTGGTGTTCCATCCGCTCGGCATGGCGCAGATCGAGAAGATCGTCGACATCCAGCTTGCCGACGTCCGCGCGCGTCTGGCCAAGGAGCGCATGACGCTTGCCATCACCCCGGCGGCCAAGCAGATGCTCGCCGTGGGTGGCCTGGACCCCGTGTTCGGTGCCCGTCCGCTCAAGCGCCTGGTCCAGCGCGAGGTCGTGGACGCCATCGCCGCCGCCATCATCGACGGTACGGTGCGCGAGGGCGATCAGGTGACGGTCGATGCCGACAAGGACGGCGGCTTTACCGTCGTGTGCGACAACACGCCGTCTGCTACCTACGAGGTCCCCGACGCCGAGTAGATTTATGGGACATGCCTTAAAATCTGCCAGCCGTCTCTAAACGCCAAGGGCGGCGGATCCAATTGGGTCCGCCGCCCTTTTTCGTGCGACAATCGATAATGTTGAACACGATTGCATGGCAAGGAGATATGCAGATGATAGACAAGAACAAGACGAATGCGCCGG
>CAUDYH010000130.1 GCA_958453575.1 uncultured Collinsella sp. | reverse complement strand
GTCCCGTACTTAGTTTCCAAAACGTCCTCGCGCATGAAGGCCCCCGTTGTCAACGCTTCGAAGAAGCGAGACAACGGGGGCCTTCGCGCTGCGGAATGATTTTGGAAACTAAGTACGGGACCCGCCTAAACCGTCCTGCTCAATCGCCCTTGTGGCGTTAGTGTCGGAAAAATAAGACGTTGCTTTTTGCCCCCTGCGGAAAGATTGGGGAACTAAGCCCTCGTCCCTCCCAGGTTGACCTACTCGAGGTCGTCGCCCTTGTGGCGTTGGGGCTGAAAGGGTGGGACGCGGGGGTTACTTGGTTGTTAGGGTTAGCAGGTCGTTGGGGGTTTTGAGGTTGTAGGTGGCGTTTGGGATGTCTTGGTGTGATCCCCATGCCGCTCTGGCAAAACTGACCCCTGCCGAAGTTGCGCATTGTTCGTCGTAGACGGTGTCGCCAACGTAGACGACGTTGCCAGGATTCGCGCCCGTACGTCGGAGATATTCGAGCATGGGTGCGGGCGAAGGCTTGTGCTCGGTTGTGTCTTCGACAAGGATGATGTGTTCAAAAAACTTATCGAAGCCAAGGGGTGCAATTTCGTCTGTGTATTCGTCGCGTGCACGTGAGGAGACGATGCCAAGTTTGCAGCCGCTATCGGCGAGTGTTGCGATGACTTCAAGCAAACCTGGAAACACGCTGATGGTGCTTTTAAAACTGGCAGCAACTTGGCACCAGCGATTCAACGTTGCCTGCGAGTGGATTCCAAGTTTCTCAAGGGCATCCTTGCCGGGTATGCCGAGGGCAAATTCAAGCTCGTGTCGGGGGAGCGTTTTGCCGGTCTCTTCTTGGACAATCTGGACAAGCGATGATAGAACGCTTTCTTCTGTATCTGCCAATGTCCCATCAACGTCAAATACGATATGGTCAAAGTGCTTCATATGATTGCTCCTCTCTGTTGTTTGCCTGCAAGTTTGATGCAGTGACAGAAGAAGGGCTAGCGGGATTTCTGCCTGGTACTATCGAGATTCTGCCTCGCTGCTCGATAGCTCGAAGGAGTGCATCCCATTTGTTCTTTAAATACCTGGCCAAGATGGCTTGCTGTCGCAAAGCCGCATTGGCGCGCGACTGTCTGGACCGTTCGCGTGGTGTGTGCCAAAAGTTCGCAAGCACGGTTTACGCGGTATGCGCGCAGATATGCCGCCGGGGTCGTTCCTGCGCAAGCTTCGATAATGCGGTAACACTCTCTTTCGCTTACGCCGGCTGCAGATGCCATCTGGGGCACATCTATAGCGGCTGCATAGTTTGCGCGGATAAAGTCCAGGATTGCCTTGAACTGTACGTCGCGGCTGGTCATCCAAGAGGCGCCGTCGGAGGAAAAGAGCGGTTCGGCCTTGGCGTAAATCTGAATCCAGAGCTCTGACAAGTTATTTCGAAGCGCCATCTCATTCTGCGGCCGTTGAAGGTCGTGGCTAAAGGAACTCTTTAGCAAATCGATAAAGGGCATATCGTCGGGGTTGGTGGGCGACCATTTGAGCACATCGACGCCTCGACATTGCAGCAAAGGATTGATATAGCGCTTTTGAAGGCGTCCCGCGGGATCGCCGAGCATCGACGGCTGAAAGATATGCAACATTTGAATGGCTGGTGCCGAATTGGGTGATTGCAGCGTGCTGTGCAAAACGCCGCCGTTGATAAAGCCGGCGGACCCTTCCTCAAAGCGCACGTGTTCATGAGCCGCGCGCGTTCGATAGTCAATCGCTCCCTGCTCCATGTAGAAAAGCTCGACTTCGGAATGCCAGTGCCAGGGGACGGAATTGCCCGGATAGCGAGCGAATTCTGCGCGTTCGGCAATATAGGGCCAGTCTTCGGCGGTCTCGGGAAACGCTTCCTCGCGTCCTCCGCGGTGCAATTCTATGTGATCCATGTTTCGCATGGCATCAGTATAAAGCGCAATGGGCTTAGATTGCTCTTGCCTGTTCGGGGAACGCCTTGTCTAGGGATGTTTGGAGCTTTTCGAACGATGCTCGCAGGTTGAGGCTTTGATCGGTTGAGCGTTTTTGCTGTGAGGTTGGGGAGTCGAGGAGACCGTTTCTCTGTGTCGGGGGGAAGGAGAAAAGGTCTGCATGTTTTAGGGATGGCTGCTGTGTTGCGTCATTGGAAGAATGCATGCTTATGCGGCCTCCTCGATGTCCACCAAAAGGTTGCGCACAGGGTGTGCTGCTAGGTCCCGTGCGTTGGCAGTATTATGCCGCGGCTGCCGCAAAGAAGCGCTAAAGAAAGGCTTAACCTGGTTTGGTGTTACGATGAAACTGCAGTTCAGAGCTATCGAGTAACACTCTTGAAAGGTTTTGGACTTAAGGGCTTTCCAAGGTTTGTGACGTGGATGTGGCGCGGACGTGCGGAGCGTGTGAATGCTCGCTGTTAGCGCTGCGGCTCTGCGGCGCGCACCTGTTCGATGACCTTCTCCATCGTGGCGTCGATGCGGTCTTTTTTGAGCTCGCATTCCCAGATGGTTATGGGCGTCCAGCCCATTTGAGTGAGTGTTGCCACGGCAGCGCGGTCGCGCTCGACGTTGCGACGGAACTTTGCCTCCCAAAACTCAACGTTGCGCTTGGGCTGGCTCGGATTGCACTTGGGGCAGCGATGCCAAAAGCAGCCGTTGACGAAGATGGCGATCTTGCGGCCGGGGAAGGCGATGTCGGGCTTGCCGGGAACCTTCCATTCCAAGCGATATCCCGTAAGGCCCGCTGCGCGCAGGCGCTGTCGTACGAGCAGCTCGGGCTTGGTGTTGGCGCGCTTGTTGCCCTTCATGGACTTTTTGATGGCGGCGCGACGGCGGACCAGTTCGCGCTCGTCAGCGGAGAGGTCCGAGGTATCGATGCCGTCGAGCAGATCGGGCTTGGGACGCTTTTTGCTGCGGCGCTTAGGTTTGCGCTTGGGTTTGGCGGCGGGTTTGTCGGCTGTGTTGGGCGCGGCGTCATCGGCGGAGCTTGCCTCAAGTCGGTCTTCCTTCAGCTCAATTAGCGCATCGATGAGCCCCTTGTCGGCGGGCATCCACTCCACCGTGGCAAGCGAGGTGCGCGGAATCCAGCGGATATCGAGCTGGCGGTCGTGCTTCTGGGGCTCATCGGATTCATCGGCGAGCGAGCAGTAGTAACACTCCATGGAGAGATGAAAATCGGGGTAGTCATACTCAACTGTGTAGAAATCACGCAGGTTGGTGACTTTTACCTGTAGCTCTTCCATAAGCTCGCGGCACACGGCGTCTTCGGGTGTCTCGCCGCGCAGAAGTTTGCCGCCCGGGAACTCCCATAGTCCCTGCATGTTGCCGTAGCCGCGCTGCACGGCAAGCAGCTCGTCAGATCCTTCCTTGCGAATGATCCCAGCGGCAACATGAACGGTCTTCAACAGGAGTCCTCTCTCAACATCAACACGTGGCAGGGTAGCTACCCGTACCTTACACAACGGTAAGGCAAGCGTAAGCCATATCGATGGTAGCCGACTCGGCTTCTTGCGACTATAGATGCCGTAGACTAATCGCAAGAAAGGACTCGGTATGCAAACCACGCACATGGCGACCCCGGTACTGGAGGTCGCGCATCTCGAAAAGGTATATGGAGCGCTGGGCAACGTGACCCGTGCGCTCAACGACGCCAGCTTTACCGTCAACCGCGGTGAATTCGTTGGCATCATGGGCGCTTCGGGCTCGGGCAAGTCGACGTTGCTCAACTGCGTGTCGACCATCGATAGCGCCACAAGTGGCACGATCCGCATCAACGGGCAGGACGTGACGCGCATGAAGCAGGCTAAGCTTTCGCAGTTCCGCCGCGAGGAGCTCGGCTTTATCTTCCAGGACTCCAACCTGCTCGATACGCTCACGGCACGCGAGAACATCGCCCTGCCGCTCACCATCGCCCGCACAAACTCGGCAGAGATCTCGACCCGCGTGCAGGATGTGGCCGCGCGTCTGTCCATTAGTCAGGTGCTCGACAAGTATCCCTACCAGATGTCCGGCGGTCAGCAGCAGCGCGTTGCCGCGGCTCGCGCACTCGTCACCGACCCCACCATGATCATGGCCGACGAGCCCACCGGCGCCCTCGATTCCAAGAGCGCTCGCCTGCTGCTCGAGAGCCTGGAGGCCCTTAACCGCCGCCTACGCGCTACCGTGCTCATGGTCACGCACGATAGCTTTGCCGCCAGCTACACGAGCCGTGTGCTGTTTATCCGCGACGGCAAGATCTTCACCGAGCTGCGCCGCGGCGACACCGACCGCCGAGAGTTCTTCGACCGCATTATGGAGGTCGTTGCCATGATGGGCGGTGAGGGCTCCGATGCTCTGTAAACTCGCTTGCGACTACCTCGTCTACCTTCTGACGCTCACCCTGGGCGTCACGGTCTTCTATGCCTTTAATACCGTCTCGATGCAGGTCGACATTGCCGGCATCAAGGAGCAGGGACTGTCCGAGCTCATGGGTAGCATGCTCGGCTACCTCACGTACTTTTTGGCCGGCGTCATGGCCTTTTTGATGGTGTATGCCAACAACTTCATTATGAAACGCCGCAAGAAGGAGTTTGGCCTGTACCAGGTGCTCGGCATGGGGCGCGGTCGCGTTGCCACGATCATGGCGCTCGAGACCGTGATCGTTTCGGTCGGCGCCTTTGTCGCCGGCATTGTGCTGGGCGTGGGGCTCTCCCATTCTTTACGGCCTCGCTCTTTAAGACACAGATCGCTAATTTCCACTTCTTTTTCTCGGTGCATGCGTTCAACCTGACCCTTGCCTGCATGCTCGTGATGTTTGTGCTCACGCTGCTGCTGAACCTTCGCGCCGTGCGTCGCACCAAACTCATCGAGCTTATGGGTGCCGAGCGTCGCAACGAGAGCATCAAGACGCGCAATCCCTGGATCGCGATTGCCATCTTT
>CAUDYH010000129.1 GCA_958453575.1 uncultured Collinsella sp. | reverse complement strand
GGCCACGGGCGTTCAGGCTGCCGATGCCACGGGTGAAGCCCAGGTGGAGAACGGAATGACCGGGGGCACCGATTCGGCTGCCTCGAATGCCCGGTCTGGCCGACTTGCTTCCATTCGCATGTGGGTGGGCACGAACGTCCGTCGCGTTGCCCATACCGTAGAATTTTTCTTCGTCGGGTTGTTCGCCTCGGTGGTCGTGGTTTGCCTTTCCAGGCGTCCGCGGAGCGTATGCTCCCGTTGCGTGCCCGTATTGCTCTTTTGCGCCGCCTGCTCCGTTGGCGATCAGGTACATAAGATTTTTGTTCCCGGCAGGCATTTCGACGTTATCGATTTAGGATTCGATGCTGGGGGCTATGTCACCGCCATGCTGCTGGTATTGCTGGCAGCGGCGTTGGTGCGCCATGCGACTCGGCCGATCGGCGCCCATGCGAGGCGCTAGCCTTAAGACGAGACATCGCGACTGCCTATGCTTCGACATTGACTACAATAACGGCTGCAATCGTGAGCGGTCGTCGATGTGCAGTTTTCCAGACACCTGTTTTCTCTAAGAAAGGAAATCCCATGGCGGTATTGTTTGTTGAATATCCCAAGTGCTCGACCTGTAAGAAGGCCAAGGCATGGCTGGACGAACACGGGGTAGAGTATATCGACCGCGATATCGTTTTGGACAATCCCACGGCTGATGAGCTTGCGACCTGGATTGCTCGTTCGGGGCTGCCGGTGCGGCGCTTCTTTAATTCGTCGGGCATGAAATATCGAGAGCTGGGCCTGAAGGCGCGTCTGGATGCGGGCATGACGGATCGGGAGTGCTACGAGCTGCTGGCGACCGACGGCATGCTGGTCAAGCGTCCGCTGCTGGTGGGCGATGACTTTGCGATTCCCGGCTTTAGGGAAGCGGCTTGGGCCGAGGCGTTGCTGTAGCAGCTGCGGAAAGTGCGTCCCGTTTTGAGTGCTCAGAGTGGGACGTGTTTTCCATCGGCGGGCTCGCTCGGCTCAATCCTCGAGCTGTGCCCATTCGTGCGGATCGTAGACCTTTACGTGCTTGTTGGGCTTGCCGCTCCAGTACTCCTCGTCCATAAAGGGCAGATATGCCTGAACGCCGGGGCAGATAAAGGGAATCCGCTGCTGTTGCAGTCGCTCGCGCTGGCGCTGCTCCAGGTGCGCCTCGGATATGACGGTCGGCATGCCGGACAGCTCGACGAGGCTTGCCTGGATTCGCTTAAGGTCGGGGAGTCCCGCGTGCCATGACACCCGCATGATCAAAAAGGATGCACGGCGGTATTTTGCCTGCATCACCGTGATGGCGGGGCGCAGTGTGGGATGGATTTTGTCCCGTTCGGGCCAAAGGTCAGCAGTGATCTCGAGGCCCAGGGTCTCCCATAGGTAATCAAGCTCTTCGTCCATGGCGCCTCGATATCCGTGCAATGATGACGGTTCGATTGTGCCATCGGTCGTGAGTGCTGCATTGTTGTAATCTACCAGCGGTAGATGTGGGATGTTTTACGGGCTTTGGCGCCGTACGTGTCGCTGGCGCTTCACAGGTCCTTCACGTGTTGGCCGTATTTGACTGAATTTCAAAAAAGTCAAAATTGGGGCTTGCGTCACGGCGAGACTTCCCGTATATTTCTTTCTTGCGCAAAGGCACAGCCGAGCGCAGCGATGCAGTCATTGGGATGTCGTCTAATGGCAGGACAGCGGATTCTGGTTCCGTAAATGGGGGTTCGACTCCCTCCATCCCAGCCATTGCATTTGCTACATATGGCCCGTTCGTCTAGCGGTTTAGGACGCCGCCCTCTCAAGGCGGAGATCACCAGTTCGAATCTGGTACGGGCTACCAAAATTGAACGCCCGGGCCTCGTAAGAGACCCGGGTTTTGTGTATTGACCGATATTTAAGGCGCGCGTTGAGTCTGCCGCCCGGACCGAGGAGTTGTCATGGACCTGCCTATCAGCTTGGAAGACATCACGTATGCCGAGAACTATCTGGCGCAGGGCGACCTGGCTACGGCGACGCCGCTGCTTGAGCGTCTGGTGGAGCTCGCCGAGGAGTATATCGACGCTGAGTGCAAGACGGAGGAGAAGCGCCAGTACTTTAGCTTCGACAGCAAGTTTGAGCGCCTGGCCTATCGCCGCGTGGAGAAGGATCCGCGCGAGCTGGTGCAGGTCGAGGTTCCCTTTGACCGCCTGTACTCCGACATGGCGTTTGCCTACATTCGCCAGCAGGATTATGTGAGTGCTCGTAACGCCTTGATGCAGGCTGTGCGTTGGGACCCCATGAACTGCAACTATCGCTTGGATTTGGCCGAGCTGTTCCGCGCTCTCGAGGACAAGCAGGAATGGGCATCGCTCTCGTTCTCGGTGCTGGAGCGTGCAAGCGATGGCAAGTGCGCCGCCCGCGCTTACGCCAATCTAGGTCAGTACTTCTTGGAGCCCGAGACCGAGAACGTTTCGGCTGCCGTGGGCTGCGCGCGTCTGGCGCTGCGCCTGGCGCCCAACGATGCGCATACGACGCGCCTGCTCAACAAGATCCATACTACCTATCCGGATGCCGCCGAGGAGAGCGACGAGCACGTGATGGGCGAGCTGGCGTTGCAGGGCGTTCCGACCTCACCTTCGGCCGAGATTGCCATCTGCCTGATTATGTGCGCGACCGATGCTGCAAGCGACGGCGATAAGCAGGAGGCAACGCGCCTGACGGTGCGTGCTCGCGACTTGGTGGGCGAGGAAGCCTGCGCGGCGATTATCAAACTGGTGCGCGAGAGCGACGCCGAGCTCAACGCCGAGCGCAAGGCAAAGCGCGAGGCTGCGGGCTCAAACGCCGATGGAGCCAAGGAGGCCGGCGATGCCCAGTAAGCGCGAGCGCAAGCTCATTTCCAAGAATCGCTCGGCGCATCACGAGTACTTTATCGATGAGACGTTTGAGTGTGGCATTGAACTGAGCGGCACTGAGGTCAAGTCGATTCGCGAGCGCGCCTGCCAGATCACCGATACCTTCGCGCTGATCCGCGGCGGGGAGTGCTGGCTCGTCGGCCTGCATATCCACCCTTATAGCCATGGTGGCGTGTGGAATCGCGATCCCGACCGTCGGCGTCGTCTGCTGCTGCACCGCAAGGAGATCGACTTTCTTGACGGCAAACTTCGCAACCGTGGTTATGCGCTGGTTCCGTTGGAGCTCTACTTTAATACCGACGGCCGCGTAAAGCTGCTGCTGGGTCTGGGTCGCGGCAAGAAGCTCTACGACAAGCGCGAGGACATGGCCAAGCGTGATGTCCAACGCGAGATCGACCGCGCCCTTAAGGAACGCAACCACTAGGCACTCTGTATAAGTTGCGGTGGAATACGGACTGTTTTGCCTGTTTGAGGGGCTATTCAGTCCCTATTTCACCGCAACTGCGGGCGTCTCATCTTTCTTACTGTTCTGACGCATATGTCTCAAAGGCGGCGTCCGTTATGGGTGCCGCCTTTTTTTGTGGGTACATACATCCATGAGGTTCCAACCCGAGCTAGGGGAGTGATCGTTATGGACAAAACTGCGTTCTTTACCATGTCGAGCGGCCTGTACGTGGTGAGCTCCGCGGCAGACGGGCTGCGTGCCGGCTGCGTTATCAACACGGCGGTGCAGGTGACATCCATGCCGCCGCGCATTTCGGTTGCCGTGAACAAGGACAACGTCACCTCGGGCGCCATCGCATCGGCCAAAGCGTTCGCGCTGACCGTGATCGATCAGACCGCCGACATGCTCTACATCGGTAACTTTGGGTTCCGCACCAGCAGCGATTATGACAAGTTTGCCAGATACGAGACCCGCGAGACGGCTCTGGGCATGCCCTATGTGCCCGAGCACGCGACGGCCCTGTTTAGCTGCCGTTTGATCGACACTGTGGATGTGGGCACGCATCTACTGTTTATCGGCGAGGTCGAGGATGCCGAGCGCCTGAGCGACGAGACGCCGCTCACCTACGATTATTACCATAAGGTCCTGAAGGGCAAGACGCCTCCGAAGGCGTCCTCGTATCAAGGCTAGAAATGTTCTAAAAATACTTGCATTATATTATTGAGAACCTATACTAATAAACGAAGTACATCACCAGTCGCGTTCGAGAGGAGAACATCATGGCTGAGGAGAAGAAGACGTATAAGTTCGTGTGCATCGTTTGCGGTTACGAGGTTGAGGTCGATACGCCCGAGCTGCCCGAGGATTACGTGTGCCCGGTGTGCGGCGTCGGTCCCGATCAGTTTGAGCTCGTCGAGGAGTAGCTCGTCGGCACGCGGCTCACGGCAACACATAGCTCTGTCCAAGGGTCCCGGTCGAATTCTCGGCCGGGACCCTTTTCCTCCGCCCCCAAGGGATCACGGTCGCTGTTGGCCGATCCTGTCTGTTGTGAGTCCGGCCGACCTTTTGTCTCAATCTGTAACATCTAACGGCTCAAAACGGGTCTTCCTGTTACAGATCGAGACAAACCAAAACCGTCCGGAAGAAGATCTCAATCTGTAGCATCTAACGGTGGAAATTGGGTCCACTTGTTACAGATTGAGACAAACGGAGCTGTCCCTCGGAATGATCTCGATCTGTAGCATCTAGACATCAAAAGCGGGCCTAGATGTTACAGATCGAGACGTTAGCCTGGGTAGGTGTCCCGTCCCATTACATCCCTGTCAACAACACGACATCGAGAATCGTCACGATGACACCGATCCCTACAAGCAGCGCGTTGAGTGGACGCGAGTTGGCGAATTTGCCCATGACGCGGGGTGAACTGGTGAGCCGTATGAGCACAAAGACCGTAATCGGCAGTTGAAGCGACAGCAGTGCCTGACTCCAGATGAGACCTTCAAAAGGATTTGGGACGACCAGGCACGCCGTCACTGCGCCGACGAAACAGGCCGCCACCCCGATCGAGGAATGTCGGTCGTGTATGTCGTATTC
>CAUDYH010000128.1 GCA_958453575.1 uncultured Collinsella sp. | reverse complement strand
TCGCCAATGGCATGCACAAGCGGCACGACCGTGGCCTTGACCTCGTCACAAAACGCGTCGAAGCTCTGGGCGGAAAGGCCGCGCTCGTACTGGTCGAGCCACACATCGTAGGGGTCGCGCTTGGGGTCCATGAGCTCGGCCTGATGCTTAAGTTGGGCGACGATTCTATCCACATAGGGCTCAAAGCTCGCCCAGTCGTTGGCCGCCTTGGCCTTGTGCCACACGGCGTCGGCCTCGCAGGTGAGCCTGGTCCAGGCCTCGGCTTCTTCGGTGGGGATGGCACTGGCCTCACGTTGATCGCGGCCGAGCACACGGATCTCGTCGAGCAGCTGAGGGTCGTCGATTTTGCCGCCGGCGACGGTCTCGCGCGCTAACGAGCGTACGAGCTCAACGGACTTCTCGCTGGTCAGCAGCTTGTGATGCTCGCCGGCAAGCGTGCCCATGGCGTCGGCACGCGCTGCTGCGCCGTTGGCGGGGGCAATGGTCGCGCCGTCAAACTCGGCAATCTTGAGCAGGTACTCACGAGTCCACAGCTTGCCTTCGAGCTTGCGGAATTTTTTGACGACCTTATCGACCTTCATGCCTTTGGATGTCTTGCCCGCTGCAGGCTCGGCCTTCTTATCGAGTTTCTTTCCCATACCATATCCTTGATCTCGTGAGCCGAGCGCTTCGGGTGGGCGCGCGGCCAGTTTGCACAGCTACCTGCCTTGTACCCAGTGCGAACAAAACGGAACGCGGCGATGCACACGCAGAATGTGTTATCCTATAGCCCAATGCGTTGACGGAGAGGGTTTTGCCCGCCGCGTCGCCGGCAAGAGAGGGAAGGTCATGGGCTGCGAGCCTTCCTGCGGTGACAAGGGCCAAGCGTTCACTCCCGAGCAGCGACCTCAACGGGCACGCGGCCAGCGGCGGCGAAGCCCCAGTAGGGAAGCCGTGAGCCTCGCGACAAGGGGCACAGAGTGGGCGCGGCGGGCCAGACATCCGCCGGGTCAAACAAGGTGGTACCGCGGAATTCAACCGTCCTTGGGCAATGCACATGCCCGAGGGCGGTTTTTTTGTTACCGAACCGGGCCGCACATCCGCAGCTCCGGGTGGCTCCAGCCGCCGCGGCAAGTGGATGCGCGAGAGACGAAAGGGAAGACATGAGTCTGATTGATGATCTGGTCAAACTCGAGGAAGAGGCCAAGGAGCTCGTCGCAGGCGCCGATGACGCCGCCAAGCTCGAGGCTGCGCGTGTTGAGCTGCTCGGTCGCAAGGGTCGTATCACCGGCTTGATGCGCATGATGGGCAAGCTCGCCCCCGAGGATCGTCCCGTGATGGGCAAGCGCGCCAACGAGATGCGCCAGCTGATCGAGGGCATGCTCGACGAGCGAAACACCGAGATGAAGGCCGCCGCCCTCAAGCGCGCACTCGAGCACGACGCCGTCGACATCACGCTGCCGGGCATCCGTCCGCAGATCGGCCACCAGCACCTGATCAAGCAAATCATCGAGGAGGCCGAGGACATCTTCTGCGGCATCGGCTACACCGTCGAGTCCGGCCCCATGGTCGACACCTCTTACTACAACTTCACCGCGCTCAACGCTCCCATGGATCACCCGAGCCGCTCGGCCCGCGATACCTTCTACGTGGTCGACAACAACCCCGGCAGCGTCGCGCACCCCGAGGCTCACGCCCACGGCGAGTCCGACGTGCTGCTGCGCACCCAGACTTCGGGCGTGCAGATCCACACTATGGAGTCGCAGAAGCCGCCCATCTACATGATCTGCCCGGGCACCGTCTACCGTCCCGACACGGCCGATGCCTGCCACCTGCCGCAGTTCAACCAGATCGAGGGCCTGGTCGTCGACGAGGGCATCACCTTTGGCGACCTGAAGGGCACGCTCGACTACTTTGTTAAGTGCATGTTTGGCGAGGATCGCAAGACGCGTTACCGCCCGCACTTCTTCCCCTTCACCGAGCCCAGCTGCGAGGTGGACGTGAGCTGCCACGTGTGCGGCGGCAAGGGCTGCAACTTCTGCAAGCACAGCGGCTGGATCGAGATCTTGGGCTGCGGCATGGTCGACCCCAACGTCCTGATCAACTGCGGCATCGATCCCGAGAAGTATACCGGCTTCGCCTTTGGCATTGGCGCCGAGCGCGTCGCGGCCCTGCGCTACGACCTGCCCGACCTCAGAACGCTCATGACGGGCGATATGCGCTTCTTAAATCAGTTCTAGGCCCGGCGGCTTTCCCAAGCACCGCACCTTGCCTTTCAATCGTCGGTTGCGTACCTAAGTACGCGGCCCTCCTCTTTCAAGGCAATCTGCGGCACTTGGAAAACCCGTCTCCGTTGCAGTTTTTGGCTCAAAGCCGCATTTATGAAAGGAGACCAGTTAGATGCGCGTTTCTTACGACTGGCTCAAGACCATGATCGATATTCCGGAGGATCCCAAGACTCTTTCGGACGAATATATCCGTACCGGCACCGAGGTCGAGGCGATTGACACCGTGGGAGAATCCTTCGACCACGTGGTGACCTCCAAGGTGCTCACCAAGACCCCTCACCCCGATAGCGACCATATGTATGTGTGCTCGGTCGACGTGGGTGACAAGAACCTCGACGCTGACGGCAATCCCGCTCCGCTGCAGATCGTCTGCGGCGCGCAGAACTTCGAGGCCGGCGACCACATCGTCACGGCCATGATCGGCGCAGTTCTGCCCGGCGACGTCAAGATCAAGAAGAGCAAGCTTCGCGGCGTCGTGTCCATGGGCATGAACTGCTCCGCACGCGAGCTCGGCCTGGGCGGCGACCACTCTGGCATTATGATCCTGCCCGAGGATACGCCCTGCGGCATGCCGTTTGCCGAGTATGTGGGCTCGAGTGATACTGTGCTCGACTGCGAGATCACGCCCAACCGCCCCGACTGCCTGTCCATGATCGGCATGGCCCGCGAGACCGGCGCCATTTTCGATCGCGATTTCCACGTTGAGCTGCCCGCCATCAAGGCGGAGACTGGCCGCGCGACCGACGACGAGCTTTCCGTCGAGATTGCCGACGAGGGCCTGTGCGACCGCTATGTCGCCCGCATCGTGCGCAACGTGAAGGTCGGCCCGTCGCCCGACTGGATGGTCAAGCGCCTTAACGCCCTGGGCGTGCGTCCGCACAACAACATCGTCGACATCACCAACTACGTGATGATGCTCACCGGTCAGCCGCTGCACGCCTTTGACCTGGACACCTTTGCCGAGCGCGATGGCCACCGTCGCGTGGTGGTTCGCGCCGCCCAGCAGGATGAGAAATTCACGACGCTCGATGGCGAAGAGCGCGTGCTCGACGCCGGCATGGGCCTTATCACCGACGGCGAGCGCCCCGTGGCGTTGGCCGGCGTTATGGGCGGCATGGATTCCGAGATCGAGGACGACACCGTCGACGTGATGGTCGAGAGCGCTTGCTTCAACGCCGGTCGCACCTCGCACACCAGCCGCGATCTGTCGCTGATCTCCGACGCCTCCATTCGCTTTGAGCGCCAGGTTGACGAGACTGGCTGCGTGGATGTCGCCAACGTTACCTGCGCGCTCATCGAGGAGATCGCCGGCGGCGAGGTTGCTCCCGGCTATGTCGATGTTTTCCCCGCGCCCAAGACCATCGACAGCATTAAGCTGCGCCTGGCCCGCGTGCATGCCATCTGCGGTGCCGACATCGAGCCCGACTTTATCGAGCGTTCGCTTACCCGTCTGGGCTGCACCGTCGAGCGCGACGGCGAGGACTTTATGGTTACCCCGCCGAGCTTCCGTCCCGACCTGCCGCGCGAGATTGACCTGATCGAGGAGGTCCTGCGCCTATGGGGCATGGGCCGTGTGACGGCGACCATCCCGGCTGCCAAGAACCACATCGGCGGCCTGACCCGCGAGCAGAAGCTCACCCGCAAGGTCGGCGAGATCCTGCGCGCCTGCGGCCTCAACGAGACCACGACCTTTGGCTTTGCCGCCCCGGGCGACCTGGAGAAGATTGGCATGTCCACCGAAGGCCGCGGTTGCCCCGTGGTGCTCATGAACCCGCTGGTAGCCGAGCAGACCGAGATGCGCCGCTCGCTGTTGCCAGGCCTGCTGCAGTCCGTTGCCTATAACGAGGCCCACGGCACGCCCAACGTGCACCTGTACGAGGTCGGCAGCCTGTTCCACGGTCGCGAGAACGCCAGCCTGCCCAAGGAGACCAAGTCCGTGGCGGGTGTGCTCTCGGGCCAGTGGAGCGAGCAGTCCTGGAACATGAAGTACCGTAAGCTGCGCTTCTTCTTTGGCAAGGGCATTGTCGAGGAGCTGCTCGCCCAGCTGCGCATCGAGAAGGTTCGCTTCCGTCCCGTCGAGGGCGAGGGCTACGCTTTCTTGCAGCCGGGTCGTGCGGCCGAGGTTCTGTCCGGCGGAACCGTGCTGGGCTGGGTCGGCGAGATTCACCCCGAGGCGCGCGAGGCGATGGGCATCGATGAGGTCGTCGTTGCCTTTGAGCTCGACTTGGACAAGCTGATCAAGGGCGCCCGCAACCAGGAGAACTACCGTGAGTTCTCGCAGTACCCGGCCGTTGAGCACGACCTTGCCATTGTGGTTGACAACTCCGTGACCTGTGAGGATCTTGAGCGCCGCATTACGAGCGCCGGCGGTAAGTTGCTCGAGGGCGTGCGCCTGTTCGACGTCTACCGCGATCCCATCCGCATCGGAGCGGGCAAAAAGTCCATGGCCTTTGCGCTTACGTATCGCTCCGACGACCACACGCTTACCAGCGAAGAGGTCGAGAAGGCGCACCAGAAGATCATCACCAAGGTGTGCAAGGGCGTAAACGGCGAGGTCCGCTCGTAATCTTTGCCGTTCGGAACCCGCCCCCTGCGGGGTTTTCACGGCAACGACCTCGCCGCTTTGCGGCTGCGGGATGTTGCCTTAGAAAACCCCTCT
>CAUDYH010000127.1 GCA_958453575.1 uncultured Collinsella sp. | reverse complement strand
TTCTTTTCCAACAAAAGGCCCACGCTGTACTCGATTACGCTGCATACAAGCGCCGCGGCGACAAACTGGCTCGGGGCATCCGGAATCCCGCGCAGCAAAAGCCAGCAGGCTATACCGCCCACACCATAGATAGGGCAACACGGCCCCAGCAAAAATCCACTGTTGGCGAAGCGTCCGTGATTGAGCATGGCGCAGACCGTCGACTCCCACGCCCAGCCACAAAACCCGTAAAAGGCAAACGAGAGCACCAGTGCCGAAAGCGGGCAGGCGGCAAGCGTCGCGCCGCCAAATGCCATATCAACCGCGGTTCCCACCGTCTACCCTCTCCTCTTTTCGCTTGATTCTTTACTCGAGCCGTCACTCGAGCCCTCGTTCAAATCGTTCGCGCCGCCTTTGCGCCGCAGACGGCCGGCGACCGTCTCATGCAGCGCGCACCATTTATCCGCCAGGCATACAATCCAAGCCTCACGACACGTCGGCGGCACCGGTACCAGCGGAAACATATGCCGCGCGATGATATTCCGCTCGCGCGGCGTCAGCTCAAAATCTTCCTCGGCACGCGTCAGGGCAAAAAACGGGTGGCGAAAGCCGTGCAGCCGATGGCTCGGATCGGGATCATGCCAATCGTAGAGAAAGTAGTCGTGCAGCAAGGCTCCGCGCAGCAGCGAGGCACGGTCGACGGAGATACCGACGCGTCCCAGGCGCTCGGCAAAGGACAGGCTCGCCCGCGCCACCGAGATCACATGCGCATACACCGTCACGTCGCCATGTTGGATAAACTCGCGCGTAAGATTCAGACGGCCCGCCTGTGCCAGTTGACGGGCAGCATGGTCTACTTCGCACGCGATTTTCTCGGCACGAACGACATCGGACATGCTGCCTCCTTCCAGCGACTCACGGCGACAAGCCACGGCCTGTGCACAATCGATAAAAACATCATGGAACAAATCAGTATGGCATCGGACAAAACGTTTTGCCCCACCAGTTGGCGAATTACCGCGCCGCCGTCACATATCAAACGCCAAAATGTGCGAGACTGTCTTGTGCAATTGTGCCGGCCAAGGGAGTGCCGGCGCACGATTCGCATGGAGTAACCCACAACGATGCTGCTTACGCAAACGACAACGCCCGAGGACGTCAAGGCTCTCGACCGCGCCGAGCTTCCGCTGCTCTGTGGCGAGATCCGTCAGGCAATCCTCGAAAGCTCCGCCGCCGTCGGCGGGCACGTTGCCCCCAACTTGGGCGTCGTTGAGCTTACGGTTGCGCTTCATCGCGTGTTTAACTCCCCCACCGACAAGATTGTCTTTGACGTGTCGCACCAGACCTACGCCCACAAGGCGCTGACTGGGCGCGCGTACACCTATATCGACCCGGAGCGCTTTGGCGAGGCCTCTGGCTTTGCCAATCCCGACGAGTCCGAGCACGACCTGTTCGCCATGGGCCACACCTCCACATCGGTGAGCCTGGGCTGCGGCTTGGCACACGCCCGCGATCTGGCGGGCGACAGCTACAACGTCATCACCATCATTGGCGACGGCTCGCTTTCGGGCGGCTTGGCGTTTGAGGGCTTCAACAATGCCGCCGAACTCGATAGCAACCTGATCATCATCGTCAACGATAACGACCAGTCCATCGCCGAAAACCACGGTGGCCTGTATCGCAATTTGGCCGAGCTGCGCGCCAGCAACGGCACCTGTGAGCGCAACGTTTTCCGCGCGATGGGACTCGACTACCGCTATCTGGACGCCGGTAACGATGTGTTGGCCCTCGTCGACACGCTGCAGGAGCTGCGCAATATCGATCACCCCATCGTGCTCCACGTCTCGACCGCCAAAGGCAAGGGCTTTGAGCCAGCCCAGAGCGACCCCGAGCACTGGCATCATGTGGGGCCCTTCGATATGGCAACCGGCCGCAAACTTTGCCCGGGCCACCCGAGCGAGCCCGCACCGCGCACCTATGCCGATATTACGGGCGAGGCGCTCAGCGCCGCCATCGAGCGCGATCCGCAGGTCGTGGGCATCACGGCCGCCACGCCCTACATCATGGGCTTTACACCCGAGCTTCGCGCCGCGGCAGGCAAGCAGTTTGTCGACGTGGGCATTGCCGAGGAGCACGCCGTGACCTTTGCCACCGCGCTTGCACGCTCGGGCGCCAAGCCAGTCTTTGGTGTGTACGGCACGTTTTTGCAGCGCGCCTACGACGAGCTGTGGCACGACCTGTGCCTCAACGACGCCTCTGCAACCATCCTGGTGTTTGGCGCGTCGATCTTTGGCACCACGTCCGAGACGCACCTTTCGTTCTTTGATATTTCCATGCTGGGCGGACTTCCCAACATGCGCTACCTAGCGCCGGCCTGCATGGAGGAATACCTGTCCATGCTGAGCTGGTCGCTCAACCACCGCGAGCATCCCGTGGCAATCCGCGTACCGGGCATCGGCTTGGTAAGCCGCCCCGATCTGGCGCCCGCCGAGGGCACCGGCTACAGCGTCGTTCGCTACAACGTGATGCGCCAGGGTCGCGACGTTGCCGTACTCGCGCTCGGCGATTTCTTTGAGCTGGGCGAGCGCGTGGCAAACCGTCTGACTGCCGAGTACGGTATCGAGGCCACACTCGTCAACCCGCGCTTTGCAACCGAGCTCGACCGCGAGTTCCTCGACAGCCTTGCCGCCGAGCATCGCGTTGTCATCACCCTCGAGGACGGCATCTTGGACGGCGGCTGGGGTGAGCGCGTGGCATGTTATCTAGCATGCACGCCGTTGCGCACGCGCACCTTCGGCATCGCCAAGGGCTTCCCCGACCGCTACGACCCCAACGAACTGCTCGCGCAGAACGGCATGACGGTCGAGAACATGGCCGCCGAAGCCGCAAGGCTTCTCAACGAGTAAAAAACCTCCGCAAGGGAAGCACCCCTGCGAAGGTTTTTATTTTCGCGGCGCGATTATCTCAATCTGTAACATCTAGAGGATAAATCCTCGTCCAGATGTTACAGATCTAGATAAGACATCTTAGTCCCAGACCTTTGTCTCAATCTGTAACAGCTAGAGACCTTTTGTCCGTCCAGATGTTACAGATCGAGACATTCGAATCCCCCTGAAGAGATAATCTCGATCTGTAACAGCTAGAACCCATTTCCTCGTCTACCTGTTACAGATTGAGACAAAACAACGAGACCGGCCGCCCGCAAAACGCTTTCTTAGCTGTAATAATCAACGTTTGCCCAGATAAAGCCTACCAAAATAAACCTGTCCCTTTTTGGTAGGTAGAATTACCCATAAGACAAGTATGTTTCTGAGTTATTTCGTGTTGACCCATTTGAGCCGGATAGGGTATAACTCTACTCAACCGCTAGGGATTTTATTGAGAAAGGTGTTCTACCATGAGCAAGAACCTCTCCCAGCAGGTCGTTCTCGACCGCCGCGGCTTCGTTGCCGCCACCTTCGCAACCGTCGCCGGCCTTGGTCTTGCCGGCTGCTCCGACACCAGCGCCGAGGCCGACAAGGGTTCCGCCGTTGGCTCCTCCAAGAGCTCCGAAGATACCGAAGTTTCCGCCACGCTCGACGCCAAGGCATTCGACAAGCTCGTCGACAACGGCCCCAAGGCCGATGACGACGCCATCGCCGCCAGCACCTGGGCCACGGCCGTTAAGGACGCCGGCGTCTTTAAGATCGGTGGCGTTCAGACCTCCACGCTCTTCTCCCTCCTCAACGAGAAAGACGGTCAGACCCGCGGCTTCGACGCCGGTATCGCACAGCTCCTGTCCAACTACATTCTGGGCGAGAACAAGGTCGAGATCACCCAGGTGACCTCGGACACGCGCGAGTCTGTCCTGCAGAACGGCCAGGTCGACGCTGTCTTTGCCACCTACACCATTACCGACGAGCGCAAGAAGCTCGTCTCCTTCGCCGGCCCCTACTACTACACCCAGCAGGCCATCCTGGTGCTCGCCGATAACGACGACATCAAGAGCGTCGACGACCTGGCCGACAAGAACGTCGCCGTCCAGTCCGGCTCCAACGGCCCTGCCATCCTGGAGGAGTTCGCCCCCAAGGCCAGCCAGCAGGAGTTCAAGACCGACGAGGAGGCCCGTCAGGCACTCCAACAGGGCCGCGTTGACGCCTACGTCATCGATAACAACATGCAGCAGAGCGCGCTGGTCCGCGAGCCCGGCAAATACAAGATCGCCGGCAAGCCCTTCGGCAGCAAGGAGCCCTATGGCATCGGTCTGCCGCTCGATTCCGACGGCGTCGCCTTCGTTAACGACTTCCTTAAGAAGATCGAGGACGACGGCACCTGGACCGAGCTGTGGCAGATCTGCATCGGCGACCGTACGGGCGACACCAATGTTCCCGAGCTGCCCGAGATCGGCGCCTAGGCAGCGAGCCTGGTAACGGCCGCTGCGAAACCATACGGAAACGCATGATGCGCTTTATTGCGGTAAACTGTTTCCTCACTGAGTTGTCGGGGCTTCCGTACACACGGGAGCCCCTTTCCTTATCGGCGGGAGGTCCGCATGAGTCTCTCCGAGCTCTGGTCGCTCTATGGCCAGAACTATATCGACGCGCTGCTAGCAACCTGGGGCATGACGCTTGAGTCGTTTGCCATCGCCATGGTGCTGGCCGTCGCCGTCACCGTGATGCGCGTGTCGCCGCTCAAGCCGCTGCGCGTCTTTGGCGACCTGTATGTCCAGGTCTTCCGTAACATCCCCGGCATTGCGCTGCTCATCATCGTCGTCTATGCGCTGCCGCCGCTCAAGGTCGTCCTGCCCTATCGTACCTGCGTTATCGTCGCCACGGTCCTTTTGGGCTCGGCCTTTGGCTCCGAGAACTTTATGAGCGGCATCAACACCGTCGGCGTCGGTCAGGTCGAAGCCGCACGTTCGCTCGGCATGAGCTTCAGCCGTATCCTCGCCAAGATCGTGATTCCGCAGGCGCTGCGCTCGAGCGTGT
>CAUDYH010000126.1 GCA_958453575.1 uncultured Collinsella sp. | reverse complement strand
GTGCAGACGCCCGTCCCAAATTAGCTACCCTTGTCACATTCCTAGTCATCGTCAACGGCAAAATCGCGGAGGTCGAGGCCTTCGCGTTCGGCTCGGGCTAGGAGCTCTTGGGGCGACTCGTCCTCGATATCCATTACGTCGAGCATAGCGACTGGAAAGCCCACGCCGGCTGCACTCCCCGCACGGTCGAGTAAACTCTCGCGCAGCTGGTCAACATCAACATCGATCTTCATGGTGAAACCCCCTACCGGATCAGGCCCCTACTCAGCAGCGCCGAGCACATTCACGGCTGCAACGAAAGCCGCAGCCTGTTTGTCGTCCATCTGCGTGGCCAAGCGCCCCGCGGGCTCGTCATAGGCAAACTGAACCTTATCGATAAAGCAATCCCAAGCGCGCTCATCCACACGCACAGCGGCCTTGCAATACTGGCTGAGCTTTTTGAGTCCATACCAAAACGCATTCACATGGCGCGCAGGATCCTCGTCCAGCACTCCATCATAGCGCCGTCCGTTAAACTCGCGCATGCGCGCCACGGCAACTTCGAGAGAGTCGCCGCCGTCGGCCGAAGCCTCGTCCACAAGCTCGGGAATCGCAACCTCGCGCCGAACATTATGCCTGGTAACACCATCGTACTCACCCACCAACACGTCTTCGTCAAACCGATCATCGTAGTCGAAATAACTACTGCCGCGGCAAATCCCGTGCAGCGAACCAGCGCCAAAGGCACGGAACAACCCACCGTCGGCAACAACGCGCCTATAGGTCTCAAACGACTTCTTAACCTGAGCGAGCAACTCGGCAAGCTCCCCGGCATCGCACCCCGTCTCGCACGTAATGCAAACAAGCCCCGGCAAAGATACCGGCTCCACCGTGCTCCCTGCAACGCGGGCAGCGCGTTCGGCCCGGTACGCTTGGGCTGCCAAGCGCGCTCGCTGCGCAGCGCCGCGCACGTTAGTCAGCTCGCGCTTCAGTGCTACGTCGCCGGCAACACCACCAGCAAGCTCGTCAACACCCTGCGGTCCGGTCGCGCTCAGCTCGGACTCAAACGTCGCCGTAATCATGCCGGCAAGGTCCGTTGCGTCGGCGGCGCAACGCAGTTGCTCCAACTGCGTGCATAGCAGATCGGCATCCAGGGGCACGGCATCCACAACGCGCACGTCACTCAGGCGCGCCACGCCCCGCAACACCAAAGCCTCCGCGGCATCGTATGCCGCACGAACCCTGTCCGCCGTATTGGCGCGCAGCTTTACCTCGATAAACGCAAGTGTCTGCTCCAGACGGGTCAACAGCTCGGCCTTGTCCTCCATGCGCAAAAAGGCAGCATAGCGGCGCTCCATCTGCAGCGGGCCCACAACACCTGCCTGCTTACGAGCGCGTGCAAGCGCAGCGCCCTCAACACGGCGAACATACCCGTCAACAGCCCGCACGGCAGACTCGCGCGCAGCGTGCTCGGCAGCCTCGACGCCCCTAAGCACGCCCAGCAGCTCGCGGGAGCGCGCATTGCGCACCAACTCCCCGCGATCGTACTGCTC
The DNA here is from genome assembly GCA_958453575.1 of uncultured Collinsella sp. Taxonomy (GTDB): domain Bacteria; phylum Actinomycetota; class Coriobacteriia; order Coriobacteriales; family Coriobacteriaceae; genus Collinsella. Next base: position 3,419 of record CAUDYH010000126.1, on the reverse strand, counting down.
AAGCGCCGTCTGCCGCTTGGCCACCGACTCAAAGCCAAACAGCTCGTCGAGCAGCTCACCAACAGAACGCTCGTCTGCCATGGCAGGCCTCCTTACCCGAACACGCCAACACGCTCGCGGGCCCACGCGTACGCAAGCCCGCACGCCCGCACCCCTACAGATCCAGCGCCTTCTTCGCGGCGTCGACCGGGTCGCCATCCATGTAGAACACCGGGCTCAGTCCCGAGATAATCTCGGACGACACGCTCTGCAGGCCCGCGATGGCGCTCAGCGGCAATATCACGCGCTTGGCGCCGGCGTTTTTGGCCACGCGCATGATGTCCTCGAGCCCGCGGATCTCATCCATAGAGCCCGACATGCGCAAGATTCCCGGAACCGCCAGCGCAGGCATCACTGGGCGGTTGCACGCCGCGGAGCACAGGCCCACAAACTCGGCAAGCGAAACTTCCTCGGACAGGCCCTTGCTCTGCAGGTCGTTATAGAACAGTAGATAATCCTTGGAGCCAATGTGCATGCCCGGCGCCACACGGTTCGCCAGGTTCACAAAGTTGTCGAACGCGGCCTCCAGCGTATCGCGCACCGGCTTGTTAAAGGCCACGCCCTCGTGCTTAAACTTGCACTCGCCGGCAACGGCCTTGTTCTCCAGCTTGTACACGGCAACCTCGCCGCCCTGCGACCTGCCCACGCCAAACACGTGACCGGACAGCAGCGGCCCGTCGGGAATCAGCGTGTCCTCGCTCTGCTCGGGCACGCGTACCACATGCACGTCCTGCGGGTTGTCGGCATCCATATAGCCCAGGTTGACGTCGATAAACTCGACGCCCGCCATAATCTTGAGCTGCTCCTTTACGCGGCGACGGCCCTCGATGGCGTAGTCCAGCAGCCAACGAACGTCGTCCTTGTCCATAGCCTCGTCGGGGAACAGCAGCTTGGCGAGGCCGCTAAAGGACTTGCGCACGGCAATCTCGTCACGCTTGTTAAAGTCGCTGTTAAAGCGGAAATAACGGTCGATATGATGCGTAAAGTCCTTGCGGCGCATCTCCTTGCAAAACTCCGACAGGCAGTCGGTGATCAAGCCGTAATGCCCGGTCAGCAGGCTCGAGCGCATCTTGGGAATCTCCCAGCCCGGCAGGTAATAGTGGATACGGTCGAAGAAGGCCGAATCGTTGTTAAACTCCGGCGGGAACGGGTCAAACAGGTGCGTGGTCTTAAGAACGTTTTGCACGGTGTCGTTGATGTTGCCCTCAAAGACCATGGAGGCATCGGCATTGATCTGGTCGCGGCCACGCGCATAGCTGCCACTCGCCATATAGTCCTTCATGATCTGCACGGCGTTGGTGTCCTTAAAGCGCATGCCGGCGACCTCGTCAAACGTCACGCAATCCCAATGGCCCACCAGGCCCACGCGATCGGCGCGCATGGAGTTCATACGGCCGAACAGGTTGGCCGTGGTGGTCTGCCCGCCCGAAAGCAAGATGGCGTAGGGCGAAACCTCTTTGTAGATATGGCTCTTGCCGGTGCCACGGGGGCCAAGCTCGCACAGGTTGTAGTTGCGCTCGATCAGCGGCACCATACGCTCGATAAAGTGCAGGCGCTCCTTCTCCGAAAGCTCGCTGGGCTCATAGCCGGCAGAGCGCAGCAGCATGTTGAGCCACTCGTCGCGCGAGAAATACTGGCGCTCGTCGATCATGGCCTCCAGGTCCAGGTTGGGCATCTGGATAGGCGTGAGCGACGCCACGCTAAACGGAGAGTCCTCGGGCCCGCGCTTTTTGCGCTTGGCCTTGGAGCGGCGCGGCGCATCGTCGCCAAAGACCTCCATGCCAAACTCGTCTTCCTCTTCCATGGGATGACGGTACTCGATGCTCATAATGCACCAAATACCACCCTGGAGAATCTTGGAATAGTCACGCACGTACTCGGCCGGCATCACAAACGGCTCAATAGTCAGATTGGCAAACGACGCCACGTAGATGTCTTTGTATTCGTCGAGCTTGGCCGTCACCTTATCGATAATGGTAAAGCGACCCAGCTCGCGAATCTTGGACTTGATGCGCTCGGACTCGTCGGGACGCACGTAGTTATCGGTGAGGATCTTGCGGATGCGCTCCAGGCCCTCCGCCACGGCGTCCTCGTCATCGGTTGAGCAGTACATGCCCAGCAGGTACTCCAGCACAAAGGTGGGCACGTTGGCACCACGCTTCATAAGGGCCGTGAGGTCCTTGCGCACGATTTTGCCACCAAAGTGCTCGAGCAGCTTGCCGTCCAGTCCATCCATGTCGTAACCGTCGTCCTCGGGAGCCTCGGCCACGGCCTGGACATAGTCATCGGTCGAGGGCTCGTCCTCGGCAGGCGCCACAGCCTCGACGGGCGCAGCAGCCACGGCCTCTGGGACAGGCACAGCCTCCACCGCGGGCACAGCCTCCACCGGCACATTCACATCAATCGAGGGAACTTCCCACAGATCGTCGTCGTGACTATCAAACATAGGGCACACTCCTAAAACCCAAAGTCAGCAACAGGGGCAAACGAAACAGCGATGGTGTACGTCTCGCGCCAAACGATCTTGCCCGTCTCGCGCTCACGGCAGACCAGATAGTACGGACCCTTGGCCGAGAATCCATCCGCCGCACGCAACGCAAACTTGGCATGCACAACGCGCTCCTGCGAGTTAACAGAAGTCTTGTTGGCATGCGCCTTAACCGTATCGCTCACCTCGTTGCCGCTTGCATCGGTAAACACCAGCTCGTACTCGCACGGCAAGACCTTGCCTTGGGCGGGTTCTTCCTGGATCAAGTTGACCGAGAAGAGCGAGTTGGTCACTCGACGCCCCTCACTCAGTACGCGCAGCGTCGCCGCGCGCGTATCGACAAAGTCCTTGGAACCCGAGCGCGCACGCCAAAATCCGATAACGGGCACGCAAAGCTCCTGCAGGCTCATGCCGCCGTGTACGTAGTTGTTAGTGCCGCCGGGACGCTTAAAGTGCACGTTCTCGCGCGGGGCAAACCCCTCAAAGCCGGCACCCAAACGTCCCATGTCAACATTCACAAACACCCCGCGTGCCTCGTCCGAAAGCCTAGCCACGGCCTCGTTGGGCACCACAAGATGACGCTTGCCGTGCATGACGGGAGCGTCAAGGAAGGGAAGGTCTGGCTTGCCGAGCATCTGGCACTCGTTGAGCTCCCGACGTGTGTAGATAAAGCCGTGATCCGCCGTTATAACAACACGCGCGCCCGGGGCGTCGGTGCACACGCGCCGCGCCAACGCGGCAAGTTCCTCCACGGTATCCGCGCAGGCATCGAAAACGTCATCCTGCGTAGCGGCCTTCTCGCCCGTGGCATCGATCTTGTTGTGGTAGAGATAAACGAGCTTGGAGTCTTTGAGCAGCGCCTTGCGCTCGGTTCCTGCCATGTTGAGGTATG
>CAUDYH010000125.1 GCA_958453575.1 uncultured Collinsella sp. | reverse complement strand
CCTCGACTCACTTGTTTTACTCCCCTATATCAATAAGGCTCCTGAGGGAGCTTTGCTCGATATGGGTACAGGTGCGGGCTTCCCTGGTATTCCGTTAACCATAGCCACGCATCGTAAAGCTACTTATATTGACTCTGTTGGCAAGAAGGTTGATGCTGTCAATTCCTTTGTCCATGCTCTTGGATTGAAACATGCTCATGCGGTCCATGATCGTCTTGAAGAATATGCTCGAAACCATAAGAAGCAGTTCTCTGTCGTAACCGCCCGCGCACTGGCCCCTCTACCGATTCTTGTTGAGTATGCGGCTCCGTTCCTCAAAGATGGAGGGCTATTTGTTATCACCAAGGGCAATCCTTCGGATGAGGAGCTTGCTTCCGGCATGTCAGCAGCTAAGATTTGCGGCTTTACTTTGCTTCTGAATGACGCAATCGATTTGCCTGAGGGCTTGGGCCACAGGGAGTTCATTGTTCTTAAGAAGAGCCATCCAGCATCTGTCTCATTGCCTCGTGCAAATGGCATGGCAAAGAAGAATCCGCTTGCCTAGATGTTTCACGTGAAACATAATGGATACTAACAACTTGCAGTGTTTCACGTGAAACATGGCGGTTGATATCGAATCGGAATGTTTCACGTGAAACATCCTCCGTTTGACAGCTTTAATACACACCAGGAGGGACCGTGGGATTTCGCGACGTTAAGCGTTCTAAGAGCGCAAAAGACACGCGTATCATTGCAATCATCAATCAAAAAGGCGGTGTCGGTAAGTCGACGACGGCTGTAAACCTTGCAGCAGCACTGGGTGAGCAGGGTCGTAAGACACTGATTGTCGATTTTGATCCGCAGGGAAACAGCACCAGTGGATTCGGAATTGAAAAAGAAGACCTTGATCGCTGCATCTATGATGCATTGTTGAATGATGTGCCGGCAGAATCACTTGTTCTTGATACAAATTGCAAAAAGGTATTCGTAATTCCGGCTACCATTCAGCTTGCAGGCGCGGAAATTGAGCTCGTAAGCGCAATTGCTCGTGAAACCCGCCTCAAAGATTTGCTTGAGCCGATTCAGGACGAGTTCGATTTTATTTTCATTGACTGTCCTCCTTCGCTCGGCCTGCTTACTATCAATGCCCTGACCGCAGCAGATAGCGTTTTGATTCCAATCCAGTGTGAGTATTACGCACTCGAGGGCGTTACGAAGCTGCTTGAGTCAATGAAGATGGTCAAATCACGTCTGAACAAGGGCTTAGACACCTATGGTGTGCTTATGACCATGTATGACTCGCGTACTTCTCTATCGAATCAGGTTGTTGAGGAGGTTCAATCGTACTTTGGTGATAAGGCATTTAAGACGCTAATCCCCCGTACGGTTAAAATCTCCGAAGCTCCGTCTTTTGGAGAACCGGTAATTACCTATGCACCTCAAAATAAGGGTGCAAAAGCGTATATGAACCTTGCAAAAGAGGTGATCAAGCGTGCCTAGTGTAAAGAAACGTGGCGGATTGGGACGTGGACTCAATGCTTTGGTCTCAGAGGCCGAGTATGAGACCGGTGGTTCTGCTGTATCTGCTTCAAATGCCGCATCTGTAACAAAACTACCTATTGAAGATATCGTTCCCAACCCTAATCAACCGCGAATTCAGTTTAATGAAACTGAACTTCGCGAGTTGAGCGAGTCAATCCAAGAGCATGGCGTTTTGCAGCCGCTCTTGGTTCGCAAGCATGGAAACGGCTATGAGATTATCGCTGGTGAGCGTCGTTACCAGGCGTCAAAGCTTGCTGGTCTTGAGGAGCTGCCTGTCATCATTAAAGATGTTAATGATGAAGAGATGCTGGCTCTTGCTCTTATCGAAAACCTTCAGCGTTCTGATCTGAATCCCGTCGAAGAGGCTAAGGGCTATCGCCAGCTCATTGATGCCAGCGGTATGACCCAGGAGGCATTGTCGAAGGCAGTAAGCAAGTCACGCTCTGCAATTACAAATTCGTTGCGCCTTCTCGATCTCCCCGAAGTAGTTCAGCAGATGATTTTTGAGGGTAAACTTACTGCTGGTCATGCACGTGCGATTCTTGCAGTTCCCTATGAGGATGCTCGAATTCGACTTGCAGAAAAGGTTGTTGCAGAGGGCCTTTCCGTAAGAGCGACAGAAAATCTTGCTTCATTGTTTTCTGCCGGAGAGACGCCTAAGACGCCGAGGCCTGCAACGCCTCAGTCTTTTAAAAAGGCTGCCCGTGTGCTTCGCCAGGTATTTAATACCAACGTGCGTGTGAAGAGCTCGCGTGGAAAGAATAAGATTGAAATTGAGTTTAAAGACGAAGAAGAGCTTTCTCGTATTCTTGGTGAAATGATTCAGTTTGATCAAGGGGGCCAAGATGAGGAATAAGATTATAACTGCGATTGCATTGGCGACGACTGTCGCGGCTGGTGCCTTTGCTGGCTATAAGATCGCGACAGACGATGAACTTCGGGGTCGTTTGCTTCGTAGCGCGCAAGATATCGTCGATACTTCAAAGAAGAAAATGGATGTTATGACAGAAGATGTTGCCATGCGTACTGCTCAGGTAACGAAGAATCCCAAGATTAATCAAGGTTGGGTTAGCAACCAATGGGAAAATGTAGGCTATTAGGTACCTAACAATTACCCTGCATATTTTGAGGGGCCCTTGTCTGATTCATGAGACAAGGGCCCTTTATTTTGTCCGTAAAAAATGGGAAAGGTAGCAGTTGGTCCAAAATTGAGGTCGATAAATGAAACGGCCCCGGTTGCATATCCTGCAACCGGGGCCGTTCGATGTTTCACATGAAACGTATTGGGGTGCGACTCCCCTATGCGTTCTTCTGAACTTTGAAGCGCTGCTTCAGCTGTCCGCAAGCGGCGTCAATATCGTTACCACGGGAGTTACGAATCGTGGTCTCGATGCCACGGGACTCAAGACGACGCTGAAGATCCTCAACCTTATGAATCGGCGACGGCTTGAGCAGGCTGCCCTCGATGTCGTTAAGCTGAATCAGGTTAACGTGGCACAGCGTTCCCTCGCAGAAGTCGCAGAGCGCCTGCATCTCGGGATTCGTATCGTTGACGCCTTCGATCATGGCATACTCATAGGTCGGGCGGCGGCCAGTCTTCTCGGTGTAGAGCTGAAGCGCTTCGTGAAGGCGAAGCAGCGTGTATTTCTTAACACCGGGCATGAGCTTATTGCGCGTCGACTGGATGGCGGAATGCAGGGAAACGGCAAGAGTGAACTGCTCGGGGATATCGGCAAATTTGCGAATACCGGGAATAACGCCGCTGGTGGAGACAGTGAGGTGACGAGCGCCGATACCGATGCCATCGGGGTCGTTGAGGATACGCAGTGCCTTGAGAACCTCGTCGTAGTTGGCAAACGGCTCGCCCTGGCCCATGAAGACAACGCTTGTGGCACGCTCGCCAAAGTCGTTGGATACATGAAGCACCTGGTCGACGATCTCTTGAGCGGTCAGAGAGCGCTTGAGGCCGTTGAGACCGGTAGCGCAAAAGGCACAGCCCATGCCGCAGCCTGCCTGGGTGGAAACGCAGACGGAAAGCTTGTTACGACGGGGCATGCCGACAGTCTCGACGGAAATGCCATCGTGGTACTCGAGCAGATACTTGCGCGAGCCATCTTTGGAAACCTGCTTGGTGAGTTCAGTCGGCGTATCAAAGGCAAAAGCCTCTTTAAGTTGCTCACGGAAAGCCTTGGGGAGGTTGGTCATATCGTCAAACGAACAAACGTTCTTCTCGAAGACCCATTCGATGAGCTGCTTCGCGCGGAAGGCGGGCTGGCCAAGTTCGGTCACGAGCTCGCGAATATCGTTTTGGCTCAAGTCGCGAATGTCCTGAGATTTAGTCCTGGGATTCATGGAAGCCTTTCGATTTTGGGGAAACGTAGAGGGTATCGCTACAATATGGTATCAGCTGCAGAAATTATAGAGGAGGAGTCTGCCCATGCCGGGTAAAAGCCTAGAGAACATGCACGTAGCGGTCTTGGCGGGCGGTCATTCCGCTGAGCGCGAGATCTCGCTCAATTCGGGAAAGAACGTCGTGGCTGCCTTGAAGGAGGCCGGCTACACTTCGGTGGAGCTGATCGACACGGCTGCCGATGATTTTATGGTAACCATGGCGACCGGCGGTTTCGATGTGGCATTTATCGCCATGCACGGCGCCGGCGGTGAGGATGGCGCCATGCAGGGTGCCATGGAGACCCTGGGTATCCCCTACACGGCCTCGGGCGTACTTGCCAGCGCCTGCGGTGCCGACAAGGAGGTCTCTAAGCTCCTATACGCCAAGGCGGGCATTCCCATTGCCCCCGGCCTTGCGCTCGAGGTGGGCGATGAAGTCGATATCGATCATATCGTCGAGGTTTGTGGCGAGCGCTGCTTTGTGAAGCCGGCCGTCAACGGTTCCAGCTATGGCATTTCCCTGGTCCATGAGCCCTCCGAGCTGCCCGCGGCAATCGCCAAGGCGTTTGAGTACGGCGACAAAGTGCTGGTCGAGAAGTGCATCGAGGGTACCGAGGTCACCGTCGGCGTATACGGCGAAGATGACGTGCGCGCCCTGCCGATTGTCGAGATTCGTAAGCCCGAGGACTGCGAGTTCTACGATCTGGACGTGAAGTATGTCGACCCTACGGATATCCATCGCATTCCGGCGCAGATTTCACCCGAGAATTACGCTCGCGCTCAGGAACTTGCCTGTGCCGCTCACAAGGCCCTCGGTTGCCTGGGTATCTCGCGCAGCGACTTTATTGTGAGCGAGGACGGCCCCGTTATCCTCGAGACCAATACCATTCCCGGCATGACCGATACGTCGCTGTATCCGGATGAGATCCGCCACACCGACGACATGACGTTCCCGCAGGTCTGTGACAGCCTGATCCGTATGGGCCTTCGTCGAGCGGGCATTGCATGCTAATCGAGGACGCGGTTTCGTCAGGAACGCCGCA
>CAUDYH010000124.1 GCA_958453575.1 uncultured Collinsella sp. | reverse complement strand
GGGTAAGGAGTCCAAGCTCTCGTTTATCAAGCGCGTCACCGAGCCCGACGATAAGTAGGAGAGAGTCATGAATGTTGCGCTGATTGGCTCCGGCTCCTGGGGAACCGCCGTCGCCGGCCTTGCCGCCGCGCGAGCCGAGCGCGTGACCATGTGGGCCCATAGCGAGCAGACGGCCGCCGGCATCAATGGCGAGCACCGCAACCCCCGCTACCTTGTGGGCTACGAGCTGCCCGGCAACGTCGTCGCCACGACCGAGCTCGTGCAGGCGCTCGACGGCGCCGAGGCCATCATCTTTGCCGTTCCTTCGACGCACCTTCGCAGCGTGTGCCACCAGGCCGCGCCCTTTATCGCCGCCGATACCCCGGTGCTCTGCCTCACCAAGGGCATTGAGCCCGAGTCCGGCCTGCTCATGAGCGAGGTCATCGCCAGCGAGATCGGCAACGAGTCGCGTGTCGCGGCGCTCTCGGGCCCAAACCATGCCGAGGAGATCTGCCGCGGCGGGCTTTCTGCCGCCGTCATCGCCAGCAAAGATCCGCAGGTAGGGGAGACCTTTAAGGACCTGCTCCTATCCACGGCCTTCCGCATCTACCTGTCGCAGGACATGACCGGCGTCGAGGTTTGCGGCGCCATGAAAAACGTCATCGCCATCGTGTGCGGCATTTCCGCCGGTTCTGGTGCGGGCGACAACACGCTTGCCCTTATCATGACGCGCGGCCTGGCCGAGATCAGCCGTCTGGTGCACGCCCGCGGCGGTCAAGCCATGACCTGCATGGGTCTTGCCGGCATGGGTGACCTCATTGCCACCTGCACCTCCGAGCATTCGCGCAACCGCACCTTTGGCTACGAGTTTGCCCACGGCGTCTCGCTCGACGAGTACCAGGCACGTACGCATATGGTGGTCGAGGGTGCCGTCGCGGCCCGCAGCGTAAGTGAGCTTGCCCGTTCACTGGGTGTAGACATTCCGCTCACCTTTGCCGTGGAGCAAACGCTCTACAACGGTGTTACTTTGGATAGGGCGCTCGAGATTCTTACCGATCGCGTCCCTTCTCAAGAGTTCTACGGACTCACCGACTAGCGCAGAAAGGCTTCTACCATGGGTTCCATCAAAATCGCTCCGTCTGTCCTCTCGGCCGATATGGCCAACCTCAAGGGCGAACTCGACAAGGTCGCCGGCGCCGACTACGTGCACTTCGACGTTATGGACGGTCACTTTACTGGCAACCTCACCTTTGGCGTTGACATCCTTAAGGCCGTCAAGCGCTCCACCGATGTACCGGTCGACGCGCACCTCATGGTGTCGAACCCCGACGAGACGGTCGATTGGTACGCAGACGCCGGCGCCGATATGATCACCGTACACTACGAGGCCTCCACGCACCTGCACCGCACGCTCACCCATCTGCAGCAGCGCGGCGTTAAGGCCGGCGTGGTGCTCAACCCCGCCACCCCCGTGTGCGTGCTCGAGAGCATCATCGACGTCGTCGATATGGTGCTGCTGATGAGCGTGAACCCCGGCTTTGGCGGCCAGAGCTTTATTCCCGGTACCATTGCCAAACTGCACGAGCTCAAGGCCATGTGCGAGCGCTACGGCGTGTCGCCCATGATCGAGGTCGACGGCGGCATCTCTTCCAAAAACATCGCCGAGGTCGTCAAGGCCGGCGCCAACGTGCTCGTGGCCGGTTCTGCCGTATTTAAGTCCGAAGATCCCGCTGCCGAGGTTGCGCTGCTGCAGAAGCTGGGCAACGAGGCCGCACAGGAGGCATAAACCCTTATGACCGCAGGTCAAAACCGCATACCCGTGAATCTTGACTATGCCGCCTCGACGCCCATGCGCGCCGAGGCGCTCCTTGCGCAGCGCGAGTACGACGACAGCGAGCTTGCCGGCGTCAACCCCAACTCGCTGCATTCGCTCGGCCGCAAGGCTGCCGCGCGTCTGGAGGTTGCACGTCGCGAGATCGCCCGCAGCTTTGGCGCGCGCGTCCGCCCGTCCGAGATTGTACTGACCAACGGCGGCACCGAAGCCAACCAGCTGGCGCTGCTCGGTCTTGCCGAGGGCGCTCGTCAGCGCGATCGCAAGCGCGACCGTGTCATCGTTTCGGCCATCGAGCACGATTCGATTCTGGACAACCTGCCGTTGCTGCGTGCCGCCGGCTTTACCGTCGACCTGGTACAGCCCTGCCGCATGGGCTACATTGAGCCTGCCACGCTTGTCGAGCTGCTAGGCGACGACGTGGCGCTCGTGTGCATCATGGTTGCCAACAACGAGACCGGCGTGGTGCAGCCCATCCGCGAGCTTGCCGCAGCCACGCATACCGTTGGCGCCCTTTTCCACACCGATGCAATCCAGGGGTATCTGCATATTCCGCTCGATGTCACCGAGCTGGGAGTTGACGCCATGACCGTTGCCGCGCACAAGATCGGTGGCCCCGTGGCATCCGGCGCGCTCTACCTTAAGAACCGCACGCCGCTGCGCCCGCGCATCTTTGGCGGCGGACAGGAAGCCGGACGTCGTGCCGGCACGCAAGACCTGCGCACGCAGCTCGCCTTTGCCGCTGCCGCCTCGTCTCTGACGCCCCATGTGGCTCAGGAGCGCGCGAAGCTGCAAGCCCTTTCCGACAAGCTCTACGCCACGCTTACGGCCCACCAGCGCATTCACGCCACCATGGGTGACTACGCGCATGCCGACCGTCTGCCCGGCATGGTATCGATCTACATTGACGGCATGGACTCCGAGGAACTCATCATCAAGCTCGACGCCGCCGGCTTTGAGGTGTCGGCAGGCTCGGCATGCTCGAGTGGCAGCATGGACCCGAGCCATGTTTTAAGCGCGATGGGCATCGGTCGCGAGCAGGCATTGGGCGCACTGCGCATTTCCTTTGACGACCGCGTGAATCCGGACGATCTGGACGAGTTTGCCCAGACGCTGCTCTCGATCGTAGGCGCCGCATGATCGTCGCCGAGCTTGAGCGCGCGCTGCTGGCACGCTATCCCAAGACCGATGCCGAGAGTTGGGACCATGTAGGATTCTCCGTCGGCGACCCTGCCGCGGAGATTACCGGTGTTGCCTGCGCACTCGATGCGACCGAAGCCAATGTGCACCGCGCCCAGGAGGCCGGCGCCAACGTGCTGCTAACGCATCATCCCATCTATATCAAGGCGCCCGAGGCGTTTTGTCCGTCGGATTCCACACGCCCCCAATGCAGCGCCGCGCTGTACGAGGCAGCTCGTTGCGGCGTGAGCATCATCTCGCTTCACACCAACCTGGACCGCTCGCACGAAGCGCGCGTTCGCCTGAGCGATTTGCTAGGCGCAAAGCCCATAAGCTCGCTGGAGCATGCGGACGAGCCTGAACTCATCGGTCTGGGCGCCCTTGCGACCCTCAACGACCCCTGCAGCCTGCGCGACCTTGCCGCCCGCGCCGCCCAGGCGTTTGGCAGCGACCCGCGCGTGTGGGGCGAGGCAGATCACCCGTGCCGCACCATCGCCATTTTGGGCGGCTCCTTAGGCGACTTTGGAGAGCTCGCCATCGCCGCGGGCGCAGATGTTATCGTGACGGGCGAGGCAGGCTACCACGTGGCACAGGACCTTGCCTTGCGCGGGCTGCCGGTAATCTTGCTCGGCCACGACCGCTCCGAGGAGCCGTTCGTTGATATATTGATGAACTCTGCAGTTGACGCCGGGGTCGACCCCCGTCATGCGATTAAAATACTGAACCCTTGCCAATGGTGGACTGTGACAAAAGGAGAGAACTTATGAGCGCCGGCGCTACGCTACTCAAGCTGCAACAGATCGATTTGGAGCTCGCCCGCAACAAGAGCGAACTTGCCAATATGCCGGAGCTCAAGGAGCTCGCTTCCAAGCGCAAGACCTATGTGAAGCTCAAGTCCGAGATGACCAAGCTCTACGCCCAGCGCAAGGATCTGGACATTGAGCTCGACGATCTCAACACCACCGAGATTCAGACCAACAACGCCATCGAGGCCGCCAAGAAGCGCCACGTGGACGGCTCCGACTACCGCGAGGTTCAGGACTTGGAGAACGAGCTCGCCACCCTGGCCAAGCGCTTGGACAAGATCGAGCACACCCGCAAGGACGTCGTCGTCGCCCATAAGGAAGCGCTTGACCGAGAGGCTCGCGCGCAGGCCATCATCGCCAAGTTCGAGGAGGGCGTGAAGGCCGATACCAAGGCTGCCCGCGCCAAGGCTGCCAATCTGCAGGCTCAGATCGATGACGCCACCAAGGAGCGCACCGCGCTTGCCGCCACGCTGCCGACCGACGTGCTCACCGATTACGAACGTCTGCTCAAGCAGTTCCGCGGCCTGGCCGTCGAGACCATCCAGGGCAACATCCCCACGGTCTGCCACACCGCGCTGCAGGCATCGTCCATGAGCGACCTCAACCACGACGGCAGTGAGATTACGCACTGCCCGTACTGCCACCGCCTGCTCGTGCTCCCTAGCAAGGAAGCTTAACGATGACGGCGGCACCCAACAATTCAATGCAACTTGAGGGAAAAACGATCCTGCTGGGCATTACCGGCGGGATCGCCGCCTATAAGTCGTGCAATATCGTGCGCCTGCTGCAAAAGCGCGGCGCACGTGTCAAAGTCGTTATGAGCGAGCATGCCACGGAGTTTGTGGGGCCGCTTACCTTCCGCGCGCTCACCAACGAGCCGGTCGCGGTTGGGCTATTCGACGATCCTTCCGACCCCATCCACCACATTTCGCTGGCGCAGGAGCCCGATCTGGTGGTCGTGGCGCCCGCGACGGCCAATATTATCGCCAAGATGGCCAACGGCATCGCCGATGACCTCATCTCCACCACGCTGCTGGCAACGCCGCGACCCATCGTGATCGCACCCGCTATGAACAACGGCATGTGGAAGGCGCCGGCAACGCAGGCCAACATGGCCACGCTGCGCGAGCACGGTGTCCATGTGGTGGGACCCGGCAGCGGCTACC
>CAUDYH010000123.1 GCA_958453575.1 uncultured Collinsella sp. | reverse complement strand
ACATCTCAATCTGTAACAGTACAACGACTTTTAACGGTCTAGATGTTACAGATCGAGACAAACTACCGTGGCGGGTCAAAACCACCACAAAGGCGCCTGTCTCTTTCGTCGTGGTGGGGTGCTAGGGGAGGAGCTTCATGGCGGCATCGTGAGCGGCGTGCTCGTAGGTGTCGTCGAGGGGCTTGAGCGGCAGCAGGGCTGTGGCTTGCGCATCGCCGCGGCGCTCGAGGGCGTGGGCAATGAGCCAGTCGGCGAGCTCGGGGTTCTTGGGCAGTGCCGGTCCGTGCAGGTACGTGCCGATGACGCCCTTGTAGATCAGTCCCTCAAAGCCATCGTCGCCGTTGTTGCCGGTGCCCGCGACGACGGACGTTCCGAGCGGCGTGGCCTCTGTATCGAGCAGGGTGCGTCCGCCATGGTTCTCGAATCCCACAAAGGGCTCGGGTGCCAGGTCGGTCTTGACGGCGACGTTGCCGATCAGACGGTCGGAGCCGCGCACAGTCTCGGCGGCAATGACGCCCAGACCCTCAATGCGATCGTCGCCCATGTAGTACGAACGACCGAGCAGCTGGTAGCTACCGCAGATGGCAAGCAGCGTACCGCCGTCCTCAACATAGGCCGTGACCTTGCCTTTTTGAGCGAGCAGTTCATGTGCAACCGCCAGCTGGTCGCGATCGGAGCCACCGCCCATCATGACGATATCGGCATCGTGCAGATCGAGCGTCTCGCCCATGCGGACCTCGTCCACGCGCACGGGAATGCCGCGCCAGGCGCAGCGGCGCTCGAGGACGATGACGTTGCCGCCGTCGCCGTAGAGGTTGAGGGCATCGGGGTACAGATAGACGATGCGCAGCGGGCGCGAAAGCTCGACCGGCGCAATATCGGTGGGGACAGCGCTACCATCGGCGCGCGTTACAGCGTGGGAGGCGACCGAACTTGCATCGGTGCCTTTGAGCCCGTCGAGCTCCTTGACCAGCGGCGGAAAGGCCGTGTAGTTGGCGACGGCATAGAAAGTGTCGCCGGCGGCCTCGTCTGCCACGGTGCCAATCGCCTGCTCGACATTCGAGATAATCGTGGCATCGATGCCGGCGTACTTGAGGCGCACCTGCATGTCGTGCGCGCGCGTGCCGCCGGCAAAGGCGACAAGTCCCGTTGTGTCGGCGATGCGCTCAAAGTCGACGTCGTAGATCCACGATACATCGTGGCCGTCGGCATCGTTGTCGTTGAGGAAGAAAGCGCAGAGCCTGCCGCCTGCCGTTTTAATGGACTGAATCTGACGATCGAAGCCCACGGGATTTTTGGCCAGGTTTGCCTCGACGGTACGGCCGGCGATCTCCCAGCGGCCCATGCGTCCGCCGGCGGGGACGTAGGCATCGAGCGTGGGCTGCAGATGTGCCGCGTCCACGCCCAGCTCGCGCGCCGCAAAGAAGGCGGCGGCAACGTTATAGACCATGTACAGGCCGTTGTAGCGCGTGGCGATGTGCGTGGCGGGTGCGTCGGTATCGGGTCCAAAGTCCAGGTCAAAGCCGTAGCCGTCGCAGCCGAGTTCCACGTCCGTTACGCGACGGACCAGTGCGGGACGACCCCAGCCGCACGAAGGGCAATGATAGGCTCCGAGCTGGCCGTACTGCACATAGTCGTACTCCAACGGTGCGTTGCACTGTGAGCAAAAACGCGAGTCGCTAATGCGGTCGGACTCGGTGTTGGTGGCGCCGTCGATGCCAAAGGCGATGCTTGCATTGGGAACGCGCGCGGCGATCGCGGCACACAGCGGGTCGTCTGCGTTGTAAATGAGCGTCGTTGCCGGCGAAAGCTCCAGCGCGTGGGCGATGACGCCCTGGGTGTGGTCGATCTCGCCGTAGCGGTCCAGCTGGTCACGGAACAGGTTGAGCAGCACAAAGTAGGTCGGCTTGAGCTTGGGCAGCACACGTACGGTGTAGAGCTCGTCGCACTCAAAGACGCCCGCGCGCTTGCCGCTGTTGGTGTGCTTAAGGCCACTGCGGGCCTCGAGTAGAGCACCTACCACACCAGGCTCCATGTTGTTGCCGGCGCGGTTGCATACCACGGTAGCACCGCTGGCAGCAACGGCGTCGGCGATGAGGTTGGATGTGGTGGTCTTGCCATTAGTACCGGTGATTACCACGCTGCGGTCGACCAGGCTCGCGAGGTCGCTTAGCAGCTCGGGGTCGATCTTCATGGCGATGCGGCCGGGGAGTACGCCGCCCTGGCGTTTGAGGACAGAGCGCAGTCCCCAGCGGGCAATATCGCTCGAGGTGCAGGCAAGAGATGAGCGGAGGTTCATGAAGCCGTTCCTAACATTGATGACATGGTCGGGGTGATCGCGTCGCTAAAAGCCGTAGCGGCGCGCAAATTCTTGGGCAAGCTGCGATACATCTTCGCAGGCGTTGGCCCAGGGGGCAAAGTCGGGGGTGTCCGAGATAATGCCGTCGGCTTCCCAAACCGCCTGGTGCGAGAGGTCCCAGGGGTCGTGCGGCTCGGGTCGGCAGGGAAGATACGGCGTCTGGTACATGGGGTTCAGCAAGAAGAACGCGCCGCCCTCGCAACGGTTAGCGAACTCACGCAGCGCGCGCGCCGCCGGGCGCATCTTGTTTGTTTTAAACAGCAGAATCGTGCGGGCGAGCAGGTACCAAGGAGAGTTTTCGAGTGCGTCTGCCCCCATCTGTTCCTCGAGCTGATGCGCCAGGGCAAAAAAGCCGTCCTGGTCTTCCAAACGGGCGAGGGCAAGCAGCACGGTGCCGGCGGCCCGGGTGGGATAGCCTTCTGCTTTAAGGACGCGGCGAGCGTAGTTGGCAGCAGCACGGTAGCGGGCGCTCGCCATGCACAGCTGCGAGATGGCCTCGAGCGTGTGGAGCCACCCGATAAGCGCCGGCTCGCTCACGGTAAGGTTTGCTGCGGTGACACCGTCGGCCAAAACATTATTGGCCCAATAGTGCGGGGCCTCCATATCAAACCCGGACACGCTCTGTTGCAGGTAGTCGGCCGTGCTCGCCTCGAGCTTCATCAGGTCGCCCAGGCAGGCGTCAACGGGCGTGTCGGCCAGGATGATGGCGAGCAGCTGCGCGTCGACGGCCAGTGCATCGACGCGGACGATCTTGAGCAGCTCATCGCGCATGTCGTCGAACAGGCGATTGCGCGTCTGCTCGAACTCCTCGTCGCTGCCCATGTCCTCGATGCGATGGAGCTCGTCGAGCAGGTGACGATGAACACCGGCATAGGACAGCAGCGCCTGGGCATGCTCGGACTGCGCATACTTGTGAGGATTCGCGCTGATGTCGTTATGGACAAGCTCGCGTGCCGCATCGGTGAGCTCGGGGTGCGATGCCAGATAGGTGCGCTCCAAGTAGGCGGGGATGTAGACGCTTGGATCCATTAGAGGTCCCCTCCCTTAAATGGAAGCCCCTGCTCGGCTGCGCGTAGGATGCGCTCGTCGATCTGGGAACGCACGATGTCGTTGGTGGCGACCCAGGCGGCAAAGCTGGCGTTGTCGGGCGCGCCTAGGCCCTCCTGCAGCACCGGCGTCGCCTCGGACAGGGCAAGGACGAGCTCGTCGGTGGAGCCTGCACCCACGTTGACGCGGGCATAGACGCCATCGGGAAACTCGGTTTGGAAGTAGAGTGCTTCGGCTGCATGCGGGCATGAGCGCGCAAGGATGCGCAGGTAGTGTTCGGCGCCCTCGTAATCCAGCTCGCGCCAGGCAGCGCTCATCAGCGCGATGAGCGTCCACGGGTCCAGGTCGCGCTCTGCGTCCTTGGGACGGCGGCGCAGCGGTGTGTTGGCAAGATAGGGCACGGAGTGGGCGGAACGAAAACGCTTGAGCTCCTCGGCAGGGTATTCGAGCTTTGCCATGGCAAGCATCGCAGTATGGCGGACGCCGGCGGGGTCGTTGGGCGCAAAGTCCAGGCTGCGATTCGCGGCATCCAGCGACATGCGGTAACGGCCGCTAATGAGCGCGCGCGATGCTAAGGCGGCAAGCCAGCGCAGGTAGGGACGGCGGGTCAGGTCGCCTGCGGCCTCACGCTCGTAGGGGTCTTGCGCAGAGGCAATCTTGAGCGCCAGGTCGTGCTCCACCTCGTCGCACTTGGACACCAGATACTGTACGTATTCCTCGTTGGATTCGGCGGTGAGCGCCGTCAGCATGCGCTGGGCATCCCAGTTGGCCGGATCGAGTGCGGCTGCCTCGCGGAGCATGTTCTCGGTCGCGGCTTCTTCTTGCTCTGCCTGGACGTCGTCGGGGATAAAGGGGATGCGGTAATCGACGGCCTCGACGACCTTGGCGATCAGATGCCCAGCTCGGTCGCGGTCGTGCACGATGAGCGGCGCGGGGTTACGGGTGAATTGTTCCATCAGACGCTCTACGGCGGGGCCGTCGGTGAGTGGAATATTGTCGCGGCGCAAGGCCTCAAGAACGAGGCGATGGCAATCCTCTTGTATGGGGTCGAATGCCATGGGGCCTCCTTTGCTGCGGTTAGGGTTCAAATATCTCTATATAAGGTTCTAGTTTACCCGCATGTGGCACACCGGGAGTGCCGCACGTGGACATGCACCTTTGCACCACGAAGACGGATGTCGCACAAATGTCGGCACCCTGGACGACCGAGTGGTATCACGGTGCCGCAAACGGTCGATTTTTGGCGGCGAACGGGGCGCATTTTGGAGGGGCACCGTCCTGCCCGGGATATGTAGTCAACCTTGATAAAACGTTTGCCCAGCTTGGGAGTATGAATGCCCCCAAGGGTCTTCAGAGATAGAAAAAACGTTTCATCATTGTTGGCTTTCGGTGAATAACTGACCAACCAGAACGGTAAAATAGTGTTTGTCTGAGCGTTGAGACGTTTAGACATCGTGCATTGTCATCGCCGGCAACGCGCAAAACGGTCCTAACGGAGCCAATCGGGTGCTCCGTTATATACACAAGTCTAAGAGGGGCTTGTTTAGGAGGCACAGTATGGGACGTTTTACCAATCCTCGCGATCT
>CAUDYH010000122.1 GCA_958453575.1 uncultured Collinsella sp. | reverse complement strand
AAGTCACCCGTGCCGCGCGTGATAGAGCGCAGGCGCGTCGAGTAATCCGTCAGCTCGGCCAGCGGGGCCTGGGCAATGACCACGGTGTCGCCGCGCTCATCGGTCTCCATACCCGTCACGCGACCGCGCGAGGCCGAGATGTCACCCATCACGGCACCGGCGTAGCTCTCGGGGATTGTCACCGTGATTTCCTCGATGGGCTCCAGCACCACCGGGTCGGCATCGGCGCATGCCTTGCGCAGGCCGATGCGAGCCGCCGCGCGGAACGCCATCTCGTTGGAGTCGACGCTGTGATACGAGCCGTCGTACACAGCCACGCGAATGCCTGTGAGCGGATAGCCGGCAATGATGCCGTCCCTCATGGTCTCCTGGACGCCCTTGTCCACGGCGGGAATCAGCGAGCGCGGAATGCGGCCGCCCACGACCTCGTCCACAAACTCATAGCCATCGCTCGTGCCGTCGGGCCCAATGAGCGGCTCCACGCGCAGCCAGCAGTCGCCGTACTGACCGGCACCACCGGTCTGCTTCTTGTGGCGGCCCTGAGCGCTCGCCGTGCGGCGGATGGTCTCGCGATACGGGATGCGGATCGGCACGCTCTTGGCAGCGACCTTGGTGCGGTCCTCCAGACGGTTGAGCAGCACCGAAACCTGCGCCTCACCAACGGCGGAGATAATGGTCTGGCCGGTCTCCTCGTCGCGGTCGATGCTCATGGTCGGATCGGCCTTGCAGGCCTTCTCGATAAACGTGTAGAGCTTCTCTTCGTCCCCGCGATTCTCGGCCTCAATAGCGATGCGATACTGCGAGTTGGGGAACTTAAACGCCGCAGCCTCGACCTTGCCGGTAATGGAGAGCGTGTCACCCGTCTCGGCCGCCAACTTGGGCGCCACGATAATGTCGCCGGCATAGGCGTGACCGACCTCGGTCATGTCGCGGCCGCACATCACATACAGGTGAGCCAGACGGTCGCTCTTGCGGGTACGCGCGTTGATCAGCTCAAGGCCCGGCTCAAGCGTGCCCGTCAGCACCTTGATAAAGCTGATGCGACCCTGCTGCGGATCGGCCAGCGTCTTAAACACAAACGCCACCGGACGATCATCGTCACTCGAGATCTTAAGCGAATCGCCGTCGATAAGCGGCATCTCGCCGTAGTCGGTCGGCGCCGGGAAGTACGTTGCGATGTCGTCCATCAGCGAGTTGACGCCCTGCTCCTTAATGCAATCGCCCGCAAAGACCGGCACAAAGATGCGCTCGGCGATCGCCTTCGACAGCAGGCCTTCAAGTTCCTCCTGCGTCAGCGTCTCCTCGCCTTCCAGGTACTTCATCATCAGCTCGTCGTCGGCCTCGGCCACCAACTCGCACAGATGGTCATGGGCTTCCTCGGCCTGGGCACGATACTCCTCGGGAATCTCCGACTCAACGGCTTCGGTGCCGTTGCAATGGCGCGCCTTCATGCGCACCAGGTCGATGATGCCGTCAAAGTCCTCGCCCTCGCCCCAGGGAAGGGTCACGGCGCCCAGGCGCGTGCCAAAGCGCTCCTGCAGCAGGTCCATCGTGGTCGCAAAGCTGGCTTCGGAGCGCGACAGGCGGTTTACGAACACCGCACGCGCCAGGCGCAGGTCCTCGGCGGCATACCAGAGCTTAACCGTCGTAGGCTGCGGGCCGGCCTCGGCGTCGACCACAAACAGAGCCGTCTCGCAGACGCTCATCGCGGCAAAGGCGTCGCCGATAAAATCGGGGTAGCACGGGGCATCGAGCACATTGATGCGCGCGCCCTTCCAGTCGATCGGCGCGATGGTCGTCGAGATGGAGAATGAACGCTTGACCTCTTCAGGGTCATAGTCGAGCGTAGGCTTGGTGCCGTCGTGGCCGCCCAGGCGGGCGGTCTTGCCGGAAAGGTGGAGCATGGCTTCGGCGAGTGAAGTCTTGCCCACCCCGCCTTGGCCTACGAGCACCACGTTCCTTACGTTACCGGTCTTGGGAGCACCCATGATGACCTCCTTGCAGGGCCGCGCGCATTGCGCGACGCCAACGGGGAGAGTTCGCGGTCGGTGCCATCCCGGGAGCAGCATGGTCGGCAGCCGAGCCGACTCACCCTCCAAATGTCCTATGCCACCACCCTACCCTCACGGGCGACCGTCCATGCACACCTTTCGGCACACGTATGAATACAGGCGGCGAGAGGAAGAGACAAGCTTGTGAGGCGATTATTGAACCCCGTCGATGCAAACAAAAAGCCGCCACAGACCGTAAGACCTGCGGCGGCTTCGCCTCAATTAATAGTTGAGTAAATACCTGAGCCTATCCCTCGATACGGCTCAAGAACTCACGGGTGCGCTGCTCACGCGGATGGTCGATGACCTGCTCGGCAGGACCCTCCTCGACAATGCGGCCGCCATCCATAAAGACCACGCGGTCGGCAACATCGCGCGCAAACTGCATTGCGTGGGTCACAATCACCATCGTCATATTCTGCGCGGCAAGGTCTTTAATGACACGCAGCACCTCGGCCGTCAGCTCGGGATCGAGTGCCGAGGTCGGCTCGTCAAAGAACAAGATCTCCGGGTCGAGCGCCAAGGCGCGGGCAATACTCACGCGCTGCTGCTGACCGCCCGAAAGCTCGCACGGTACCTTGTTCTCGTTGCCCGTCAGCCCCATCTGTGCAATAAGCTCGTGTGCACGCGCTTCGGCCTGCTCGCGCGGACGCTTGAGTACGCGAACCGGAGCGTCGGTGATGTTTTTCATCACCGTATAGTGCGGAAACAGATTGTAATTTTGGAACACCAGGCCGAATCGCGAGCGTGCTTGTTTGGGCAAATCGCCCTTCGCATAGACCGCGCCCGAACCCGCATCCGTCGCAACGGCAAGGTCACCAAACGAGAGCGAGCCTCCGTCGAGTGTCTCGAGCAGCGTGGCACACCGCAGCAGCGTGGACTTGCCGCCACCCGAAGGCCCGATAATCGCCACGACCTCGCCACGCTTGACCTCGAGCGAGATATCCTTGAGCACCTCATTGCCGCCAAACGCCTTGCGCGCGTTCGATATATTCATTACCGAATTAATCATGGTAGTAATCCAATTTTTTCTCGGCGGCGCCCAGCAGCATCTCGACCACAAAGTTAAAGATCCAGTAGATCAGCGCCGCGATCGCAAACGGCACCATGCTCACCTGCGAGGCGACCAGCGCCTTGGCCGTCGAGAACATCTCACCCACGCCAATGGCAAACGCCAGCGACGTGTCCTTGACCAGCGTGATGATCTCGTTGCCCATCGCCGGCAGAATACGCTTGGCGACCTGCGGCATCACGATATACAGAAACGTCTGCATGCGCGAATAGCCCAGCACCTCGGCTGCCTCGTATTGACCGCGCGGAATGGACTGCAGGCCCGAGCGATAGATCTCGGCAAAGTAACCGGCGTAGTTGATGATGAACGCTACGACGCACGCCGTCCACTTGGAATCGGGCGTGAGCGAAATGCCAAACACGTAGTACGGGGCAAAGTAGATGGCAAACATCTGCAGCATGAGCGGCGTGCCGCGCATGACCGAGATATAGATGCGCGCAATCCAGCGAAGCGGCGCGATTTTGCTCATGCGCATAAACGCCACGGGGATTCCCAGCGGAATCGACCCCAGCAGCGTCAGCACAAACAACTGCAAACTGACCAAGAATCCCTGGCCAAGCATCTGCATCATGACCTGAATAGACAACCTAAGCTCTCTTTCGCGACAACAGAACAGCAAACCCAATGCTAAAGCAGGTTTTCCAGGTGCTCGAGTTTGCCGTGAAAGAGGAGCGCCGCGTACTAAATGTACGCAAGCGACGGTTTGAACGGCAAAATCGGGTGCCTGGGAAAGCCGCTATTTCAGAACCCAGTTGTCGAAGGAAAGACCGTATTCTGCATATTTATCGCACAGGTCCTTGACCGCACCGTCCTCATAAAGTGCCTTGAGCGACTCGGTCACGGCGTCGGCCGACTTGGTGTCGCCCTTCTTAAAGCCGACGGCGTAGTGCTCGCTGGACAGCGGCTTGTCGAGCTGCGTATAAGCATCGGGCTTGGCGGCAAGCTGATACTGGGCAATCGAAAGGTCGCAAGCCACGGCATCGACCGCGCCGCTCTCGAGCTGCATAAAGGCCGTGTTGTACTCGCCGATCGTGTCGAGCGTGGCAAACGTCGCCGCCAGATCCTTCTGGTCGCCCTCGAGCACATCCTGCGCAGCGGAATCGGTCTGGGTAATCACGGTCTTGCCGGCAAGATCGTCCCAGCTCTTGATACCCGCGTTCTTCTTGACCACGAGCACCTGCTCATTGAGCATGTACGGCTCGGAGAACGTGTAGTCGTCCTCGCGGCCCTCCATGGTAAAGCCGTTCCAGATGCAGTTGATGGCACCCGAGTTGAGCAGCGTGTCCTTGGCATCCCAGTCGATAGCCTCATACTTAACGTCCCAGCCCTGCTTGTCGGCAACGGCCTTGGCAAGGTCGAGATCAAAGCCCGTGTACTCACCATCGTCGCCCACAAAGCCATACGGAGGATAGGACTTATCAAAGCCCACCACGAGCTTCTTGGACTCCGCAGCGCCCTTCACGTCCTTGGCTGCGGCAGAACCGGCAGCGGAGCCCTTATCGGCACCACCACCGCAGCCTACCAGGCCGAGGCCAAGCACCGTGGCGAGTGAGCCAGCTAGACCAACAAACTGACGACGAGACATATCGGTATTCATGGTATTCCCCCTTGATGGCACTTTAGTTAGGTAAAGTGGGTCATGTAACGTCCAGAATCATACACTTTAGTGAGATGGAGTACAAGGGAGGGCTTGCCCGGCGTGGGCGGGGAGCGGCGCGTAATTAAGTTTCCTGCTCTACAGTCCTGCGCAAGACGGAAAGCGCGCATGGAGCACTAGGTTGGAGCACCCGGAATGCCGGCAGCCGTCACGGTATTTAATTTGCTGCTCTACAGTCCTGCTCACGACGGAGGCCACATTAAGTGGCCTCCTGTTCGTGCGGAACTCGCGA
>CAUDYH010000121.1 GCA_958453575.1 uncultured Collinsella sp. | reverse complement strand
TAGCCCGTACCCGACAACGCAGATAGTGAATCTGCCTGGACTTTGCTTCGAGCGTGGCGCGATTGCCCTCGTATGCGCAATCGGGATCGAGGTGCTGGCAATTAGCCTGCTTTGCGTTGCTGGAAAGAGCGGCTGCGCGTGCCCGATATCCCCGATTTGTCTTGAGAGAGGTTCCTTCACTGCATCGAGAACGGCAACTCGTTCGAGCGCTTGTGCCTCCGCCGTTGCATACGTAAGAACGATGGGGAAACTGCTCCTGCGTTCTCCTACCCTCGCCGTATGCGCGATTGCAATGTCGACGACGATGCTGGCCCCGGCTCTGGTCGAGATGTTTCCTGACGCTGATAACGTTTCCGCTGTTCGGTATAGGGATGGGGAGCTCCGTTCAATAGATCGGTATCTAGAGCAGAACGCTGCGAATATGGACGTCGAGGGCAAAGCGGCCCTGGAAGACATGCGGGATGCTCTTTCGGGTTTCGTGTACGCGCCTATGCCTGCGGAGGGGTTTCGAAGCCTTGCGACGTACGAGCGCGCTCGAGGTGAGCTGGGCGCGGCAGATGCGACTCTCCTGCAATCGATCGGAATCGAGCCGGAGACTCCTTCTCGTGCGGAGGCGCGCGCCCTTCTGCTTGAGTCGATCGCGAGCTTGCCGGACCCCAAGGTTTACGAGTTAAGTACGAAGATGCCCCCATTAATCCTCCTTTCGTATCTCCAGGCAGCGCTTCCCTCCTTATTTTTGCTGTTGCCCGTGGTTGTCACATCGCTCGCGTGCACCCACCTGCAGTGTCGTTCCCTTCTGGTTCTCCAGATCCCCGCAACAGCGCATGTGCGTTTTCTGACGGCTGTTGCGCTGGCTCTCCTGCTTGGCTTGGTGCTGCTTTTGGTGTCGATGGTTCCCGCTGTCGTTGTGTCCGTGATTAAGAACGGTGCGGGTGGATCGGAGTATCCCGTCGCTCTCATTCGGGCGGGAGCTTCGACAACGTCCATGGTGGGGGAGGCGGTGTTGTGCAGTATTCCGTTGCTGGTCATGGCATACGGCGTGATTTCCGTCGTCGCTGCGTTGACAGCAGCGATTAGCCGCAACCCCGTTGTCACCGGAATGGTTTGCGCGGTTCTCTTGGTGTTGGGTTCGTTGAGCGCTCATGTTGAAAGCGTGGGCATGGGCGTCGCGCTGCTGGCTCCATTCGCCTCGTTTGATCCCGCTTCCCAGGTGGGGACGATTGGGTTCCTTGGGCGAGGGACGAACGCGATGCCTTTTGGAGAGGTCGTCGGCGCATCGGGCGCTCTGCTGGTGGTCTTGGGCGCCGTATCTCCGTTGATGGTGCGCCTGAGTGTTCCAAAGATCGAAAGGGGATGATCTCGATGATTGACCTTCAAACGCTGACGATCTCTTATGGAAAGAAGGTGCTCGTAGATTCGGTGAACGCTGAGTTTGCCCCGGGTACGGTCTACGGTCTCGTCGCTCCGAACGGGCATGGAAAGACGACGTTGCTGCGTGCGATGGCAGGTTTGCCGGGTCCTCGCGTGGACGGGAGCATCGTTCTGGATGAGGTGCAGGGTACGGGTGCGAGAGAGGTCCGTTCTATGATCTTCTATGCACCTGGTGAGGGGACGCTGCTGTATCCCGGATTGCGTGCGGAAGATCACCTCAAGATGGTTTGCGATATGTGGCCGCATGCTCGCGATATCGAAGAGATAGTGGAACAAACGCAGATAGGCGAGTTCGCGAAGATGAGGATCCGCACTCTGAGCCAGGGCATGAAGCAGCAGCTTACCCTGGCGATTGCGTATGCGACGGGCGCGCGGTACCTTCTATTAGATGAGCCCATGAACGCGCTCGACCCCAGCAGGGTGGACTTGCATTCCGAGATTCTCAGGAAGCTGGCCGATTCTGGTACGTGCATCATCATGTCATCCCACATCTTGGATTCGGTCGATAGGCTGTGCGATGAGATTCTGTTTTTGAAGGATGGGAGGCTCATTAGAAGCATTCCGCAAGATGATGCTGCGCCGAAGTCTCCTGGATCCCATTTCGCAAAGCCTGCCGGACGCGCCGAGGGTGCGCTAAGCACGTATCGGAGACTCTACGAAAAGGGCGGGTAGAAATGTAAGTTAAAAATCTATGTGGCCAATGTGATACCGTTGAACCCGCGTATCGATACCGCTCAGCCATTCGCCTCGCCCCCGTCGCACGTATCTTCATTCGGTCTGTCATCATTAATCTAACGATGCTTTGAGGAATGTAGGTGCTTCTAAATGTACTGTCGACTTCTTCTCAAACTAATCCTAAGAGACAGGGCCGTATGGATTTGTACGCTCGTTCTCGCTGCAGCCTTCTCCGTCCCCATTGCGTTCAATTCACCCATCTACGGGCCCTTCTTTATGAAACAGGGCATGCAGGGCTTTGTCGACGCATTCAATACGCGCGCGCCCCAGGCCAGCGGCACAGACCTATCTCCAGAGCAGCAAGCTGACGCGGAGCTTGCAAGATACGCGAACGCCGCCCTTGCCGCTCAAGCCGACGCCGCCTTTCTCGATTCTGCCGAGAGCTACTACGCGCTCATGGGCGAAGGCTTCCAATCCGGGTCCATCGTGGGAGACCGAGAGACCAATGACGCAGCGCTCGCATATTGCCGTGCCCTGAGCAGCTCCGGCATCACGGATATCCCGGCCTCCGCAAACGACCTGCCATTCCTTTCCTTCCTGCCTTACGCCATTGCCGCGGTGCCGTCTTTCCTTCCCTTCATCCCCTTCCTTCTCTCGTCGATACTCGTGCTCGGCGCCACAAGGCCCGGGACCCTGGCGGCGAAGGCGCCCGTGCCCAAATTCCGGCGCCTTATTCAGATCGTGTTTTCGATAATCGTCGCGGGGACCGCGATGCTCCTCGCCGGCCTTGCACCCGGGGGCATTTACGCCTTGGCCCTAAACGGCTTCGGGCAAATTGGGTACCCGATCGCCTTCTTCCATGACGGCGCGCTTACCACCACGACCGCGGGAAACGTCTTCACAGCCCTGCTTCTCGCGCTGCTTGCGGGCGGAACCTTGATATCCGTTTGCTCCGTCGTCCTATCGACCGCAACGAGGCGCGTCCTCGCGGGCCCCCTTACCTCCGCGCTGCTTGTCGCGGCCCCGGCATTCCCGCTACTGTCCGATTCGGCACTAGGGCATAATGCCGCGCTCAATCTCCTGCCGCTGGCCGTATTCTCGCCTATCGAGGCAACGGGTTACGTAGGATGCTTCCCGACAGAATTCATTGGCTCCGGTTCAGGCAGCGCATCGATGCTTGCCGTGGCCCTGGCATACGTCGCGGTCTTTTTTACGGTCGGCGCCGTTGCGGCACGTTCCCCCAAACAGCCTGGACCCGCGAAAAAGCGCCATGGGCTCGAGCTTCTGGACGCGAGCGTGGGATACGGGAGCACGACGATACTTTCAATCGGGTCGCTTTTCCTGAGCCCGGGAACGGCGGCGGGCCTCATTGCTCCCAACGGCTCGGGGAAAACCACCCTTCTTGAAGCGCTGTCGGGCCAATTTCCCACCCGTATCCACTCGGGAAGCCTGGCGGCAGACGGAATCAGCCAACGTCAATCAGCCGAATTTGCAGAACTCGTCTACCTGAGCTCTTCAGGCGGCGCGGATCTCTATCCCACGCTATCGGCCATCGAGCACCTTGCTTTCGTTAGGGAGGCGTGGAAATCGGCCGCCGACATCGACTCGCTCTGCAGCTCCCTCGGAATCTCCCCATATCTCGACAAGCCGACCCGTAAACTCTCGACAGGAATGAAGCAGCAGGTAAAGCTTGCCATGGCGATAGCGACCGATTGCCCGTACCTCATCCTCGATGAACCGCTGAACGGCCTCGATCCGGGAAAGCGGAAAACCTCCTGCGACGCGATGCGCAGCGAGGTGGCGCGGGGACGCAGCGTGCTCATTTCAAGCCATCTACTCGACGACCTGGCAGACCTCACCAACTCGTTCTACTTCATCGAGGCCGGCACGCTCGTGGAAAAGATCAAGTCGTCCTCGCAGACGCTCAAGCAGGAATACCTCGATACATACGAGGGAGGTGAATGACATGAAACTATTTGAACAGCTGAAGTCCAATGCGTCGCGCATGGCTGTCTACGCCATCCTCGTGGCAACGGCTTTATGCGGAATCGCGGCACCCGTCTATGCGCTCAACGGAGAGAAAGGCGATGTCGAACCCGCGTACATGGCTTCGACGGTTAAAGACCGGTACAAAGCCTTCTCTGGAGACACGTTTTACGTAGCAGAGTACGACACGACCTACCGTCAGCTTCGCTACAACAAGGGCTACGACTATCTAGGCGCAGAGGCAATCAGCTATACGTCGGGTTGGTACCGCTCCAACTATGGACACATAACCCAGTTCAAGTGTAACTACCGTGTGTACAACTAAAGCAACCGGCCGGGACGAGGGGTGACGCAAAAGCGTCGCCCCCGTTTTTAACCATGCCAGCTGAACCTAGTTCAGTTTGGCTGATTTCCGATCTCAGCCGAACACATTGAGCGGAAAGGCCGTTCCCGCAGTCAGTCGAACGTCCCCTGGGCCCTTCTCAGGCCCCGGGGACGGCATTTTCCCAGTTGAAGGAACGGTGGAGATGTGTTTCGATGGGTCAGATTCGTGTCGTTCCGAAAAGACCGTGAACCTTTTGTGGGACACGCGGCGCCGTGGTACCATAGCCGAGTTTGTTGTCTTGGTCGGAAACCAAGACGCCTTATGCGCTGATCGGTAACCAGCGCCTGACCAATAAGGAGTCCTACCATGAAGCAGGGTATCCATCCCCAGTATGTCGAGTGCACGGTGACGTGCTCCTGCGGCAACACCTTCAAGACGCACGCTACCGTGTCCGAGATGAAGGTCGAGCTTTGCAACGAGTGCCACCCGTTCTACACCGGCCAGCAGAAGTTCGTCGACACCGGTGGACGCGTCCAGCGCTTCGCCGACAAGTTCGGTGGCGCCGCTGCCGCCCAGCTCAAGAAGGCCGAGGAGGCCAAGGCTGCCAAGGCTG
>CAUDYH010000120.1 GCA_958453575.1 uncultured Collinsella sp. | reverse complement strand
GATTATGGGATTCTTTGAGGTCAACGTCTCGGCTCCACAGGGAATCGCCGCCAGCGACGACGCCCGCGACCAAGCCGAAGCGGACCTGTTTGCCGATGCGATTCAGGTGGCCCTGCGCTATATCCTGCACGAGCACCACGGCGGCCGCGCGGAGTCGTACAACTTGTTCTTCTACCACATGGACGGCCGGACCATTGCCAAGGCGCTTCCGCGTTGGGTGGTTTCGCCCTACTTTGTCGGCTATCGTTTGGCCCAGGTTAATGCCGAGACCACGCTCGATATCGATGCTGATCGCCTGCGTGCGCATCTGGAAACGCTCGTATAGCAAGACTAACACCCGCGTAACGCGGACAGTCTAGCGTCCCATGGCGTCGCGGCCGGCCTCGACGCGCTTGCGTTGGGCGGCGCGCTCCTCGCCGGTCAGTCGCTCAAAGAGATGTCCGATAACCGAGGCGAGCACCTGCTGAAACAGCGTTCCGCACATGACGGGAAACACGACTTCGCCTGGAAAGTACTGCGTGGCGATGACGGCGCCCGAAGAGATGTTACGCATGCCGCAGGTAAAGCACATGGTGGTCGTCTCGCTATACGGCAGGTGCAACGCACGGGCGACCAGAAAACCGACGACAAAGCCGCTGATGGCGAAGACCAAAATAAAGAGGGCGACTTCCAAGCGCTCAACATTCATGTGCAACACGTACTCGCTCATGGCGGTGGAGTTGGACGCGATGACCCCCATCATCATGAACTTGCAGGCGGGCGAAAGCGCGGGGGAGAGTTTCTCATGTCCCCATCCGCGCGTGAGCTCGTTGATCACGATGCCGAACACGGCAGGGATGGCGATCATAAAGGCCGTGTTCTGCATCATGCCCGGAACATCGATTGCGACGGTGGCACCCAGCAGGAGCTTCAGCGTGAGCGGAATCGTCACGGGCGAGATGACCGAGGACGTCAGGATGATGGTGAGCGCGAGCGGGCCGTTGCCGCCGAACATGCTGATCCACATAAAGGCAGTGACTGCCACGGGTACGCTGTACTCGAGCACGATGCCGCAGACAAGGTTGGGGTTGGAACCAAAGAACAGCGAGCCCATGGCATAGGCTGCGATAGGGATGAGCACCGCCGAGACGAGCAGCGCCAAAATCAGGTGCAGCGGACGGCGGAACACCTCAGCCATCTGGTGAAAGGTGTTGCTGAGCGCACCCTGAAACGTCATGAAGGCAAACAAGGTGGGAACGATGGGTTTGAGAACGCCGATCTGCTGGGGAAAGAGCACGCCGAGCGCCACGCAAATCGGAACGATGACCTGCATATGTCCCGCGAGAAACTTGCCCAGTCCAACCCATTGCTTCATATGCGCCTGTGACTCCCTTTGCTCGTGAATCCGTTTTGAATGGATATGCTAGACGCTCGCATGCGTCCGTGCGTCAGAAACGCTCGAATATTTCGAGGCTATTACCGGCATCGTTTACCGAAACCGCGGCGTGCTGCGGCGATTGGCGTCCGCGCTGCACGGTATAATAAATCCGTTCAACAGATCTGCCTGCCGAAGCGGGCATACACAGAGGACTCATCGCTATGAACCGTGAGAGGTATCGCGGCGACCTGCCCCTATCGAGGGTGGGTGCCTATGTCATCGCTTAAGACGACGCATCGCTGGGCGGTCGCTCAGCAAAACCCCGAGCTCGAAAAGGAGCTTTCGGCTGGCCTGGGCATACCCGGGCTGGTGGCGCGCATTATGGTTGCGCACGGCATTACATCCATCGAGGAAGGCCAGCTGTTTTTGACGCCTTCGCTCGATCGCGACTGGGCCGACCCGCTCATTATCCCGGGCATGTCGGCCGTTGCCGACCGTGTCGAGCGTGCTATTCGCAACCACGAGCGCATCGCGGTCTTTGGCGATTTTGACGTTGACGGTATTACGTCGACCTGCCTGTTGACCGAGGCGCTGCGCATGTTTGGCGCCAATGTCACACCGTTTATTCCACATCGCTTTGACGAGGGCTACGGTCTTTCGCGCGCGGCGCTCGACCGCGTTAACGAGCTCGCTCGCCCCCAGCTGATCGTGACCGTCGATAACGGCATTGCCGCCAAGGAAGAGGTCTCCTATCTGGAGAGCCTGGGGATCGATTTGGTGGTCACGGACCATCACGAGCCCTCCGACCAGGTGCCGCAGGGCGTGCCCCTGACCGACCCCAAGCTCGAGGACGAGGGCCCCTCGCGCGAGCTTGCCGGTGCCGGCGTGGCGCTCAAGCTGGTGCAGGTTCTGGGCGAGCATCTGGGCAAGCCGTCGTATTGGCGTTCGCTGATCGAGGTTGCGGCGCTTGGTACCGTGTCCGACATGATGCCGCTCACGCCCGAGAATCGCGCACTGGTCGCCGAGGGCATCCAGCAGATGCGCGTGACCGCCCGCCCCGGCTATATCGCGCTGGCCGCGCTCGCCAAGGCCGACCTCTCTAGTATTACGGCCGATGGCCTGTCGTTTTCGCTCATTCCCCGCTTAAACGCCGCCGGCCGCATGGCCGATCCCAAGCTGGCGCTCGACCTGCTGCTTGCCCGCGATCCTATCGAGGCAAGCGCGCTGGCGGCCGAGCTCGAGGAGATCAACCGTCAGCGTCGCGAGATCGAGGCGGAGCTCACGCGCGATGCCATGGCAAAGGTCGAGGAGACCTATGATGGCGGTCGCGCAATCGTCGTGGGCGGTGAGGGCTGGCACGAGGGCGTCAAGGGCATCGTAGCGAGCCGCCTGACCAACCGTTATCACGTGCCGGCGCTGCTGTTCTCGATCGAAGACGGTATCGCTCGCGGTTCGGGCCGCTCGGTGGGCAAGGTCAACCTGTTCGACGCCGTAGAGCGCTGCTCCGATCTGCTGATTCGTCGCGGCGGGCATGCGGGTGCGGTGGGCGTGACCATCGAGGCATCCAAGCTCGACGAGTTCCGTCGTCGCCTTTCCGCCGTGCTGTCCGAGCTTCCCGCCGAGGACTTTGAGGACACCGACGAGGTTGCCGCCACCGTCGACCTCTCCGAGCTGAATATTGAGACCATCGAGCAGATCTCCCGTCTTGAGCCGTTTGGCCAGGGCAACAAGGTGCCGCTGTTGGCGGCCGAGGGCGTGACAATGTGCGATCGCGCCGTGGTGGGCAAAACCGGCGAGCACATGCGCTTCGTGGCGACTGATGGCGCAGCGAGTGTGCCGGCCATTATGTTTCGCGTGCCGCAGATCGATAAGCTCATCAATTGCGATAGCGCTGTCGATTTGGTGTTCGAGGCCGTGGCCGAGCATTGGCAAGGTCGCGTAAAGCCAAAGCTCATGATCAAGGATGTCTTGGTCCGCGATACCACGGCGCCCAGCGTTGACGACCCGGCATGTGAGCTTCGCCGTGGCGTACAACCTGCGGATTCTGGCCTGCGCCTGGAGTCGCGTAAACGCGAGACGCTCGCCCAGCTTTCCTATACCGAGCTGACGCGCTCGCTTATCCATAGCTTTATCGGCTCGAACCAGCCGCACCGCGCGCAGGTCGAGGCGCTCGATGCCCTGGCCGATCACCAAAGTGTTCTGGCTGTTATGGGAACGGGGCGCGGCAAGTCTCTTATCTTCCATGTACATGCCGCGCGCGAGGCGGTCCTTCGCGGGCGTGCGAGCATCTTTGTCTATCCGCTGCGCGCGCTCGTTGCCGACCAGGCCTATCACCTCTCGTCGACGATGGCCGCGCTCGGCATTGGCGTCGGCGTGCTGACCGGCGAGACCGTGGAGGCGGCGCGCGATGACGTGTTTGCCGGCTTGGCTTCGGGCCGCACCGGCATCGTGCTCACGACGCCCGAGTTCCTGTCCATTCACCGCGACCGCTTTGCGCGTTCGGGCCGCATCGGTTTTGTCGTTATCGATGAGGCGCATCATGCCGGTCTTGCCAAGGGCGGCGACCGCAGCGCCTATCTCGACATGCCCGATATCCTCAAGGCCCTGGGCGACCCGGTCGTTCTGGCCACGACTGCCACCGCAACGGCTCCGGTTGTGGCCGAGCTCGCCCGCGTGCTACCGATTACCCGTACGGTGGTCGACGAGACGGTGCGCGAGAACTTGCAGCTCGAGGATGACCGAGATCTTGCGAGCCGCGAGAACCGCCTGGTGTCAATCGTGGCGACGGGGGAGAAGACCGTCATCTACGTCAACTCGCGCGACCAGTCCGTGGCGCTTGCTAAGACGCTGCGCAAGCGGGTGCCCGATTGCGCGACCCGCATCGCGTTCTATAACGCGGGGCTTGCGCGCTCCGATCGTCGCCGTGTCGAGGAAGCGTTTCGTGACGGAAGCCTCAGTTGCATCGTTTCGACTTCGGCCTTCGGTGAGGGCGTGAACCTGCCCGATATCCGCCATGTCGTGCTCTACCACATGCCGTTTGGCGCCATCGAGTTCAACCAGATGAGCGGACGCGCCGGTCGCGACGGGCAACCTGCCGTGATTCACCTGCTCTATTCGTCGCGTGACGCTCGCATTAACGAGCGCCTGCTCGACTGCTACGCGCCCGAGCGCGACGAGCTCGTCACGCTCTATCGAGCGCTGCAGACTATGTGGCGCTCCAACCGCGGCAAGACCGGAGCCGACTCATTTAGTGCGAGCGATATCGACATCGCGCAGATGTGCCTTGCCATCGATGCCCGCACGCCGGTTGACGAGCGCTCGGTGGCAAGCGGTCTGGGAATCTTCGAAGAGCTTGGCTTCTGTCGCGTTTCGGGGTTTGATGACACCCGTCGCATTGCGATGGCCGAAAACCCCGGCCGCGTGCAATTGAGCAGGTCAATTCGCTATTTGGAGGGCTTGCGCTCGCGCATGGAGTTCTCGGCTTTCCGGAGTTGGGCACTCGATTCGTGCGCTTCTGATATGCTAGCCAAAGTTAACCGCCCGATCGTACCGCGGGCCTAGGGGAAGGGGACCTCGATGGATGCCGCAGCCCGTACCGCCCATGATTCCACCCTCCAGCCGTTTTCGGAGATGGAGCACTATAAGCATGCCGATGAGCTGCCGCCCGAGATTATGGCGGACAGCTACGACAAGCTGGAGCGCC
>CAUDYH010000119.1 GCA_958453575.1 uncultured Collinsella sp. | reverse complement strand
CGGGCGCCATAGTACGCTCAGTCGGGGTCTTCCGCTCCAACTTCGAGCGTCTGCCCGAGCGTCTGGTTGCAAGCACCTCAGGGCTCGACGGCAAACGCCATGCGCTCACGCTTACGAGTTCCCGTCTGGAGCATCAGGGGCGCACGATGCTCAGCAAACCAGCGTCCGACCTGGGCCGTGCAGCGGCTTCGCTCGATGCCCTGTCGCCGCTTAAGGTACTTGCCCGCGGCTATTCCATCGCGTACAGCGACGATGGTGTGGCTATAAGTGCCCAGACCTTTAAGCCGGGCGACGCCATCCGCGTGCGCATGGCGGACGGTAACGTGTCGGCAACCGTCAACGCGGTCGAGTAGACCGCGTTTCGCAGTGATAGACCCTTAGGAAAGGAAACAGATATGGCAGAGAAGACCCCGGTAGAGCAGCTTACGTACAAGCAGGCCTCGCAGGAGCTGGAGCTCATCATCCGCAGCCTGGAGTCGGGCGATATGGAGCTCGAGGAGTCGCTCGAGAGCTACACCCGCGGCGTCGAGCTCCTCAAGAGCCTGCGCACCCGCCTGTCCGATGCCGAGCAGAAGGTCTCGGTGCTCCTTAAGGACGTCGACGGCAACGACGTGCTCGCCGACGGCGAAGCCGCCAACACGGACGACAACCTCTCGTTCTAAGCATCTCGACCAAATATAATTACCTTGGTCTGTGAGAAAGGAACCAGCTATGTGTGATTGCATCTTCTGTAAAATTGCCAACCACGAGATCCCCTCGACCGTTGTCTATGAGGACGACCAGGTCATCGCCTTCGATGACCTCAACCCCCAGGCGCCGGTCCACACGCTCGTGATCCCCAAGAAGCACTACAGCGACATCGCCGACAACGTGCCTGCCGAGACCATGGGCGCCATGGCTCACGCCATCCAAGAGGTCGCCAAGGCCAAGGGTCTGGAGGACGGTTTCCGCGTCATCTCCAACAAGGGCGTCAACGCCGGCCAGACCGTCATGCACTTCCACATGCACGTCCTCGGCGGCAAAAACCTGGGCGAGAACCTCATCTGAGGGCGCTTGGTCCGTCGACTTGGCTGCCTTTGGAGTAATCTATGCAGCTTTCTCAACTCGAATACCTTCAAGCGGTGGCGAACTATGGCGGCGTGCGCAAAGCAGCTCGCGCCGTTCATGTGAGTCCGCAGGCCGTTTCGTCGGCAATCAAAAAGTTGGAATCTGAGTATCAGATTGTTTTGCTTGACCGATCGGCGGGGGAGGCTGTTTTGTCTCCGGCGGGCAGAGAATTTGCGCGTCGTGCACGCGTGATCCTGGCACAAGTCGACGATCTCAAAAAGTACGCTCAATCGAGGGGCGACGGCGTTTCGCCCGATGGCCACTTTCGTCTTTACGCCCCCTGCCTTCATGGGCGGGGGCGCCTTTTTGCCGAAAGCTGGTATGACTCGTTTGAACGCTCGCACCCTCAGATTCACCTTGATGTGTGGCATCAGCCAACGGCTACATGCTTTGAATCACTTGTGCTTGGCATTTCGGATGCGGCTATCTCATTCGAGGAACCACGGGACAGCGTCCTTTCTTCAAAATATTTGGGTGAAAAGGAGCTCAAGGTTCTTTCATGCCCAGCGGGTCATCAATCTGTGGGCGCCATGACCATTCGCGAGTTACTGGGCGGCAGGCTCGCTGTTCCCATTAATTTGTCACCCTGTCTCAATGCAATCAATCAATGTCCCGAAGCCCAGCTCGTCAATTTTCGCTTCCGTGATGTTGAATACGGAAGCAGGGCTCAGACTGAGTTTCTTCAAGCCGGGGGATTGATATTGAGTTTGTCTGGGTCCTCTCTCGCATCGGATGGGTCAGAAGTGAGTGAGTGCTCCATTGAAGGTTCGCGTGATGTAACCTTGCCCATCTACTTTTGCTATCGGCAAAATTCCTGGACTGATCGACACCAGACGGTTTTTCTGCACCTATTGCGTCATCTTGCTTCGTGAGATTAATTGGCTTCGAGGCATCAAGTGATTATTGACGCCTTGTAACACATAGCTGACAGCTTTGCCCTCATGCTTTTCCAAGATTCCGATTTAGATTGCTGACTCTTGGAGGGCGGAGCATGAAAAACCGTACGGTTTTGCTTTATATGACGTTCGTTTTTCTGTCGAACTTCAGCACCATCTTGTATTTTCTAACTGTCTACCTTGAGTTCGTCGGACTTTCGATGGTATCGATTTCTAGCATGATGATTGCATATCAAGTGAGCAAGTTCATCCTTGAAGTTCCCACTGGCTATATTGCTGATAGGTTTGGACGAAAGACAAGCGGTCTCGTTGGCGTCGTGGGGATGCTTGGATACTACGCCGCCCTGCTTCTCGTCCGTTCTCCCCTGCTTTTAGTCGGTGCGTTCGCTCTCAAAGGTTTTGCCGTTGCGTGTGTGAGCGGATCCATCGAAGCGATTTACATTGACAGCGTCTCTCAGGACCAGCTCGTAAGACTTAATGTCGTTGAGCGATTTGTTTTCTATGCCTCTTGTGCCATCTCCGCTTGCGTGGGCGGTTTCATTTCGTCCGTCGGTGCATATCTCATTGGTCTTTCGGCAGATATCATCGCAATGGTGTTGACGTTGGTTGTCGTTGTCTGCATTCCTGAGATGCGAAGAGGGGGCATTGCGACGACACCTGAACATGGGATTAGCCCGAAGATGATCGGTGCCGCTATTGCGGGTAATGGCATTCTTCGTTCAGCGTTCATCATGGACTGTTCTCAGGCATTTGCTTTTGTCGCCCTGGAAGACTTTTTCTCACTGCTGCTTGCGGGTCGCGGAATGAATGCCGTCGCTTCGGGTGTCACCATTGCGGTCCAGCTCCTTGCCTCGGCCTCCATGGGACTTATTGTGCCCTGCGCGATTGCTCATGTCGACAAGGGCCGCTTTGCGCGTATTTGCGGCATCGTGCGCCTTTTCCTGACAGCTTTGTTTTTGATTCCCCTTACTCCGGCTAATTTGCTGCCCGTGTTCTATGTGCTGCAGACGGTTGCGTACTCGTTATTTGCTCCAATTAAATACTCAATTTTTCAAAAAGTAGCCGATTCTTCGATGCGCTGTTCACTGATTTCGGTTCAAAGCCAGATGGTGGCGGTGGGCGCCATCCTTTTCTATCTGTTCAATGCTGTGTTGAGCAGCATCGCGGGCATTCGAGTCATATTGCTTGTCGCACTCGGAACCTCTTCTTTGGTGTATATCCCCGCGCTCTTTCGTCTTACAAGCCAAAGGACATGAGTATTTGGGCACCGATAACTTATATATCAACGCAATAAACCCGAGCGCGAGGGCGTTTGGGTTTATTATTGAAGCGTATGTAACCTGGCGGCGCCACACCGCCTGTTAGTAGGGAGACACATGAACGTTCTGGTCGTCAACGCAGGATCTTCGACCCTTAAGTATCAGGTCATCGATACCAAGTCCCATAAGGTGTCCGCAAAGGGCTCCTGCGAGCGCGTCTGCTTTACCGGCGGCACTTTCACCCATGCTGCCAACGGCTCCAAGAAGGTGACCGAGAACATCGAGTTCCCCGACCACAAGGTCGCCATCGAGGTTGTCCTGAAGGACCTCGAGGCCAACGGCGTCAAGATTGAGGGTATCGGCCACCGTATCGTTCAGGGCGGTTGGTACTTTGGCGATTCCTCCCTCGTCGACGAGGATGTCCTCGCCAAGATCCGCGAGGTCGCTCCGCTCGCCCCGCTGCACAACAACCCCGAGGCCAACGTTATCGAGTACTGCCTGGAGCAGTATCCCGACCTGCCCAACGTCACGGTTTACGACACCGCTTTCCACTTCAACATGCCCGAGGTCGCCAAGACTTACGCCCTGCCCAAGGACGTCTGCGACAAGCTGCACATCCGTAAGTACGGCGCCCACGGCACCAGCTACCGCTACATCTCCAAGAAGGTCGCCGAGATGACCAACGGCGAGGCCCGCAAGGTCGTCGTGTGCCATATCGGCTCCGGCGCTTCCCTGTGCGCCATCGAGGACGGCAAGTGCATGGACACCACCATGGGCTTGACGCCGCTCGACGGCGTCATGATGGGCACCCGCTGCGGCTCCATCGACCCGGCTACCGTGTGCTACCTGCAGCGCGAGGGCGGCTACACCTTCGACGAGGTCGACGAGATGATGAACAAGAAGTCCGGCCTTTTGGCTGTGACCGGCGGCAAGACCAACGACTGCCGCAACGTCGAGGAGCTCGCCGCTGCCGGTGACCCCGAGGCCCAGCTCGCCTTCGATATGTTCGTCTACAAGATTGCCGCCAAGGCTGCCGAGATGGCCACCTCCATGTGCGGTATGGACACCCTGGTCTTCACTGCCGGCATCGGTGAGCACGCTCCTGCCGTCCGCGCCGGCGTGGCCGACCGCCTGGCCTTTATGGGCGTCAAGATGGATCATGCCCGCAACGCCCTGCGTGGTGACGGCGCATGGTGCCTGTCTGCCAAGGATTCCAAGGTCAAAATCTTTGTCATCCCCACGGACGAGGAGTTCATGATCGCTTCCGACGTCGAGCGCATCGTCAACGGCAAGTAATTGCAAGAGGGGAGGGGCTGGACGACCGAGCGCCGTTCAGCTCCTCTTTTGTACTCGTTGGGCGATATGCCTGATAGCTATTTATCAAGTTGTGATAACTTCTTATTAACATGCGGCCGCCTTAAGGGGTCTGCGCCGACCGTATCGCACTGCAAAGGAGTCTCATGAACGTACTTGTTGTCAACGCCGGCAGCTCGAGCCTTAAATATCAGCTTTTGGATACCGATACCCGCGAGGTTTTCGCCAAGGGCAACTGC
This sequence comes from uncultured Collinsella sp., assembly GCA_958453575.1. Lineage (GTDB taxonomy): Bacteria > Actinomycetota > Coriobacteriia > Coriobacteriales > Coriobacteriaceae > Collinsella. Next base: position 276 of record CAUDYH010000119.1, on the reverse strand, counting down.
GAGCGTATCGGCTCGGAGATGGGCATCTTTGGCCACTCCGAGAACGGTGGCGCCAAGCAGACCGAGGAGGTCCCTTTCCCCGATCATCGCTCTGCTATCGCTCGTGTGCTCGAGGAGCTCGAGAAGACCGACTTTACGATTGATGGCATTGGTCATCGTATCGTTCAGGGCGGCTGGCACTTCGATGATTCCGCAGTTGTTGACGACGAAGTTATGGCCAAGATTCTCGAGGTGGCCCCGCTCGCCCCGCTGCACAACTACGGCGAGGCCGCGGCG
>CAUDYH010000118.1 GCA_958453575.1 uncultured Collinsella sp. | reverse complement strand
GCCATGACCGGTTCCTACACCTGCATGACCCTGCTCTCCACCCTTATTTTCGACACTGCCTCTGACGAGCAGAAGGCCGAGTGGGTCGAGACCATCGCCAAGATGGGCGAGGAGGTTATCGCTCGCGAGTCCGAGGTTGCCGATTACCTCGCTGGCGATTTCAATCGCGTGACCTACTTGGGTTCTGGCTCCTTCGGTGGCCTTGCCCAGGAGAGCCAGCTCAAGATCCTCGAGCTCGCTCACGGTCTGGTCGCTACTTCCTACGACACCTCCATGGGCTATCGTCACGGACCTAAGTCCTTCGTCGACGATAAGACGCTCGTCTTCGTGTTCGTCAACAACGACGCCTACACCCGTCAGTACGACATCGACATCCTCAACGAGATCGGTGGCGACAAGATCGCTCAGCACACCGTTGCCGTTCAGCAGGATGGCGCTACCGTCTACGAGGGCGAGTCCTTTACCTTTAAGGGCTACGAGGCGCTTCCCGAGGGCTACCTTGCCCTGCCGTTCGTGATGTTTGCCCAGGCTATCAGCCTGCTCAACTCCGTGCGCGTGGGCAACACGCCCGATACGCCGAGCCCCACCGGCACGGTCAACCGCGTGGTCAAGGGCGTGACGATTCACCCCTTCACCGCTTAATCGCGTCCCCCTGTAAGGGCGCCCGTCCGCTCATAACGGCGGGCGGGCGCTTTTTGTTTTTACATGGACTGGGTATAAGCATCACCACAGTCAACTGCTTTAGAAGCAAGGAGTGCATATGAGCACGTACGCAATTAAGGCTGACAAGTTCTTCTTGCCGGCAGGCCCGCAACTGGGCGGCTATCTTATGGTCGAGGATGGCGTCTTTGGCGCCTGGCAGGCCGACGAGCCCTCTTGCGAGATTAAGGATTACACGGGATCGTGGATCGCACCGGGTATGGTCGACACCCACATCCATGGCTTCTATAACCACTCGACTACCGATAACGATCCCGAGGGCATCGATATCAGCTCGACCGAGCTCGCCCGTCGCGGCACCACCAGCTGGCTGCCCACGACGTTCACCGATGGCGTCGAGCAGATTAAGGACGCCTGCGCCGCCATCGCCCAGGCGGACGAGGGTCGCGGCCCCGACTTCTGCGGTGCTCGCATTCAGGGCATCTACCTGGAAGGCCCTTTCTTTACCATGAAGCACGTGGGCGCGCAGAACCCCGCTTATCTGATCGACCCCTCCGAGGAGGTCTTCGATCAGTGGCAGGAGGCTGCGGGCGGTCGCATCGTTAAGAGCGCCATGGCGGCCGAGCGCGACGGTGCCGCTGCTTATGCGGCTGCTCTGAACGCCAAGGGTGTGGTGACCAGCATCGGTCACTCCGACGCCACCTACGATGAGTGCATCGCTGCCATCAACGCCGGTGCCAGCTGCTTTACGCATACCTATAACGGCCAGCGCGGGCTGCATCACCGTGAGCCCGGTGTCGTGGGTGCTGCTATGTCCACGTCCGAGACCTACGCCGAGATCATCTGTGACGGCAAGCACGTAAACCCTGCCGCCATCAAGGCGCTGCTGCAGGCCAAGGGCTGGCAGCACACGGTACTCATCACCGACTGCCTGGGCTGCGGCGGCATGCCCGAGGGCAGCTACACCAGCGGCGGCATGGACGTCATCATGAAGGACAACCTGTGCTGGCTCGCCGATGGCAAGAGCATTGCCGGTTCGGTGCTCACGCTTGCCCAGGGCGTCAAGAACATCGTCGACTGGGGCATCGCCAGCGCCGATATCGCCATTCGCATGGCAACCGAGGTGCCGGCACGCTCCGCGCACATCGAGGATAAGTGCGGCAGCATCATGCCGGGTCGCGACGCCGACTTTGTCGTGTTCGACCATGAGCTCACCCTCGTCGAGACGTATGTTGGCGGCCAGAGCGTCGGCAACGCCTTTACCGAGTAACGAAAGAAAAAGACGGCGGGCCCGAATCTGCTCGGACCCGCCGTACGGGTTAAACGCTCAAAAGCACCTTTACAGTTACAGCTTGCTAGCGATTTTCTTTGCCGTACGCTTAACGCCGGCCACCAGGCCTCCTGCAGGATGCTCCTTCTCGTATGCTAGGCGCTTCTCGCGCTTGGCGTACTCTTCGACGATGATGTCTCCATACTCGTCTTCGATCTTGTCGAAGAAGTCGACGGCACCCTTAATTTCCTCAGCGGTCGGGTGCCCCTTTTGGACACCGCCGGTGAGTTTGAACGGCCCCCACGTATCAAAGCCGGGGCAGCCGTAGACACCCATAAAGATGGCCTGCCTCATGCGGCAGATGCCATCGATATCCTTGCCGTACCACTTGTTTTTGCCACCGTAGGTCATAAGGCCAAACACCTTGTCCTGCGGCTGCAACACGTTAGTGAGCACGCGTGCCATGTCCTTGTCGATCTCGGAGTAATAGATGCCCGTGGCGACACCAATCAGATGGTATTCGTGCAGGTTGGGATACTCGTTTTTGCCGAGTGTTTTCACGTCGAGGGTATCGATTTCGGGATGCGCCTCGACGATGGCGTCCACGAGCTTTTTCGTATTGCCGTGGTGGCGTGAGGCATAAAGAATGATGGTTCGCATAAGAAGGCCTTTCAGCTGTAATTGCATCAATGTCTGTATGGTACCCCGTTACATGGCCGGGATACCGGACGCATCGATGAGCGTGCGGGTTTGTCCATTGGTCAGAGCCGAGACGGGTACTTGCGAGCAAAAAGCAGTTGTTCGAAAGGATGGGCAATGGAATACGCTCTCTCCAACGATTCGATTTCTATTAAGGTGTCCACGGCTGGTGGTTCGTTTACCTCGATTGAGGCCGGAGGTCGCGAGTACTTGTGGCAGGGTGACCCCGCCGTGTGGTCCGGCCAGGCGCCGGTCTGCTTTCCGATTTGCGGAGGCCTGCGCGATGGTAGTGCCATGACGTTTGCCGGGCATCATGTAAAGCTCGCTCGCCACGGCTTTGCGCGCAAGCAGGAGTGGAAGCTGCTGAGCCAAGGCGAGAACGAGTTGGCTGTGTGTCTGGCGTCCGAGGATAACGCTGCGTTGCTGAGCGATTATCCGTATCCGTTTAGGCTCGTCGCCCGCTATACGCTCGAGGACGCCGCCGTGCGTGTCTCCTATGAGGTTACCAACGAGGGCACCGAGGACATGCCGTTCTTTATCGGTGGGCATCCCGGCTTTAGGTGCCCGCTCGATGAGGGCGAGGCCTATACGGACTACGAGTTGCGCTTTGAGAAAGAAGAGGCTGCAGAGCTTTGCACCGCTGTCCCTTCGACTGGCTTGATTGACGTGGACAAGCGCTCCAAGAACCCCATGGTGGGAAAGACGCTGCCCCTGTCGCACGAGCTCTTCGATTTTGCGGAGACCATCTTTGACGTGCTCGAGAGCCGCCAGGTCACGCTTTCCAAAAAGGGCGAGGACAAGGGCGTTCGCCTGAGCTTTGAGGGCTTCCCATATCTCATTGTGTGGAGCAAGCCCGAGGGTGATTTTGTGGCAGTTGAGCCTTGGGGCGGCCTTTCGACCTGCTCCGATGAGGACGACGTGCTTGAGCATAAGCGTGGCTGCCTTGTCGCCAAGCCCAAGGAAACCGTCGTTCGCTCGTTCACGATTGAGATTCTGTAATTCCGTTTTGTCGACTCGTATCGCGAGGCACAAGGAGCCTGCGAGATAAGGAGCTAAAAATGATCCTCACCGTTACGATGAACCCGTCCGTCGATACACGCTATCAGCTCGATGAGCTCATTATCGACGACGTTAACCGTGTGACGCCCGAAAAGACCGCCGGCGGCAAGGGTCTCAACGTGGCCCGTGTACTGGGTCAGCTGGGCGACGACGTTGTGGCAACCGGTCTACTCGGCGGCCACATGGGCGCCTACATGGCCGAGCTCATGGATGCCAACGGCATTAAGAATGATTTTGTACCCATCAAGGGCGAGACTCGCATTTGCCTTAACATCCTCCACGCCGGCAACCAGACCGAGCTACTCGAGAGCGGCCCGACGATTGCCCCCGAGGAGCTCGATGCCTTTACCGCCAAGTTCGCCGAGCTTGCGAGCAAGGCCGCTGTCGTTACCATCTCGGGTTCGCTGCCCCGTGGTGTCGAGGCGGGCTACTACGCCAAGATCACGGGTATTGCCGAGAACGCCGGCGCCAAGGTGCTGCTCGATACCTCGGGTGCTTCGCTCGAGGCCGCCCTTAAGTCCGAAATTAAGCCCGAGCTGGTCAAGCCTAACCTGACCGAGATTAACGGCCTTCTGGGCACGAGCTTTACCACCGACGATGTGGACGAGCTCCGCGCCGCGCTCGCCTCTGATGCCCGCTTCTCCGATATCCCCTGGGTCGTCGTGTCCATGGGCGCTGCCGGCTCCGTGGGCTTCCATAATGGCCGTGCATTCCGCGCCAAGACCCCCGATATCCCCGCCGTTAACGCTACGGGCTCTGGCGATTCGACCATTGCCGGCTTCGCGCATGCGATTGCTGCTGGCGCGGATGACGAGACGGTGCTGCGTACCGCCAACACCTGCGGCAAGCTCAATGCCATGGATCCCATGACCGGCCATCTGGTCATGGACCGTTGGGACGAGGTCTACAACGGCGTTGTCGTGACCGAGCTGTAAAAGCCTGGGCGTCGGCCCCGGCATTGCTTGCTAGCTCATGTCGACGACAAGTGCGGTAGCATTATGCTGGGGCGCGACGCCGAGTTTGTCGTGTTCAATCCCGACCTTACCCTGGTCGAGACGTATGTGGGTGGCAACAGCGTCGGTAATGCATTTACCGAGTAGCTGCCAAATAAACGATCCGAGAGGGGATTTAGATGATTTACGGTGCATTGGGCGATATCGAGGAATACCGCGGAATGCTCAAGGGCCTCGACGTGCTGATCGACTGGCTCGAGGAGAACGACCCGGCACAGCTCGAGGTCGGCAGCCATCCGATTTTGGGTGAGAAGGTCTTTGCGAACGTCATGTCTCCCACGACGCGTCCCGAGGCTGAGGCTCACTATGAGACGCATCAGCGCTATCACGACCTGCAGATCGACGTCGAGGGTCGCGAGGCCTTCAAGGTCGCTACGGGCAGCCTGACACTGGTCCAGGAGTTTGACGAGAAGGACGACT
>CAUDYH010000117.1 GCA_958453575.1 uncultured Collinsella sp. | reverse complement strand
TGGCATCGACGCGGCGCTGGCTTGGGGCTTTGAGCCCGTTAAGGTCAACTGCGTTGTGGTGCGCCGGCTCAACCAGGATGTGGCGGCCCTTGCACGGCTCACGCTCGACCGCCCCATCCACCTGCGCTTTATCGAATACATGCCCATTGGCGATGAGCGCACGAGCTCGCATTGCGCTGTGGACCCGCATGCGCCCGCGCTCAATCCCGAGCTGTGGGACGCGAGCGATACCGTGCCGAGCGACGAGCTGCGGGCGCGCATCAATGCCGGCACCGCCGCGGTGGGTCTGGGCGAGCTCGAGCCGCTTGACATCAACGACGCTCCTGCCGGCGCGGGCCCCGCACGTTATTGGCACTTTCCGGGCGCGGCGGGAACGGTCGGCTTCATCAGCGCCATGTCCAACCATTTTTGCGCGAATTGCAACCGTCTGCGCCTGACGGCCGATGGCAACGTGCGTCCGTGCCTGTTCAGCGATGCCGAGTATTCGGCGCGCGACGCCCTGCGCCGTGGTGATGATATGCAGGTACTTTCGATTTGGCGCGATGCCGTGGCCCACAAACCGCAGGAACACGCGATAATTGAGGGCACGCAACGATTTATGTCCCAAATCGGAGGATGATCATATGGCCAAGAGCAGGTACGCCGATGCCACCAAGGCCGCTCGCAGGGCCGCGATGTCTGCCCACAAAGTCACGGCTGCGGCGAATGCTGGCAACGCCGACGCGTCCGCGCAGCCGTCTGCCAGTGCTGCCACCGAGCCCGCCCGCGACGCCCGTCGCGACGAGCTGACGCACGTGGACGCCAAGGGCGAGGTGCGCATGGTCGACGTGTCCGACAAGGCCGAGACCCATCGCATTGCTATCGCCGAGGGCACCATTCTCATGCATTCCGAGACGCAGGCCATGGTGCTGCAGGACCGCGCCAAAAAGGGCGATGTGCTTGCCTGCGCGCGTGTGGCGGGCATCATGGCCATCAAGCGCACGAGCGACATCATCCCCATGTGCCATCCGCTGCTCATTACCAAGAGCAAGTGCGACATTGCGCCCATCGCTCCGGCTGGGACGCCGGCCGAGGACGTGCCCGAGGGCTGGGCGCCGGCGCGCGCGGACGGGCAGGTTGGCTTTCACGTACTGGTTACGGCCGGCGTGACGGGCAAGACGGGTATCGAGATGGAGGCTCTGACCGGCGCGAGCGCCGCGTGCCTGACCATCTATGACATGTGCAAGGCGGTCGATCGCGGCATGGAGATCGTCGACGTGCGTCTGCTGCACAAGGAGGGCGGCCGCTCGGGCGTATGGGATCGCGCAGAGCGCCAAGCCGCTGCTACTGAGGCCGTGGCCGCTGACGGTGCCGCACCCGCGAACGCACCTGCCGCCGTCGCGCCTGCAGCTCCCACTCCGGCCGTCCCCGCGATCGCGTTTATCGGCTACCAAAACTCGGGCAAGACCACGCTCGTCGAGAAAGTTATCGCCGAGCTCACCCGCCGCGGCCTGCGCGTGGGTTCGCTCAAGCATCATGGGCACCACGGCTTTGATATCGACGTGCCTGCTAAGGATACGTGGCGCCATCACCAGGCCGGATCCAAGCACGTGGGGCTCATCTGCGCCACGCGCTGGGCGGAGTACGCCGACACGCGCGAGGAGGACGAGATGCCCGCGCGCGAGCTGCTGTCGCGCTACAACGATGTCGACGTGGTGATCATCGAGGGCTACAAGACCGAGGGCTTCGACAACATCGTCGTCGCGCGCTCCGGTGTCGACCGTCTGCGTGGCAAGAGCTCGCTTGACCTGGTCGACGGCCGCACGCTGGCCCTTGCCTGCAACGAGGCCCTGGCGCGTCAGGCCTTCGACGCCGGTTTTGCGACCCGAGCCATCAGCATCAACGACGCCCGAGCCATCTGCGATCTGATTCAAGACCATCTGGCCTAAAACCTGCCAAAAAGGGACAGGTTTGTTTTGGCAGGTTTTATCTGGGCAAACGTCACTTCCACCACAAAGGGGCCAGGCACCTTTGTGGTGGTTTTTGCTTTGGTAGATGTGTGGGACATGCCTTACAATCTACCAAGTAGTTCATGACGGGCGAAAAAAGGAGAGAAGGGTCCTGATGCGTCCTTAATGTTTCATGCGGACTGATTGATTTGATAGACGGTGGCGAATGCCCACCGCCCGTATTCGTATGAAACAAGGAGTCTCCATGCTCGCATCTCTTTTCTCAAAGCCTCAATCGTCGCTGTCCGTGCAGGCCAAGCGCCTGGTGGCAATGCGCTTCCTCATCTACACCGGTTTTCAGACCAGCTACTTTATCGGCGTCATCGGAACGCTTACCTATGCGGACGATGCCTCGGTCGTCGCGACATCGCTGGCCGTCCTGTTCATGAACGTTTTCGTGATCCTGGGATCCTTTGCGGGCGGCGCTGCGCTCGACGCATGGGGTCCGCGCCGCCATTTCTTGCTGAGCATCGTCGGCACGCTCGCAACTGGCACGGCAATCATCGCCTTTGGTAGCGCGACCGGCGTCGTCCTACTCGGCGCGGTGTTTCTGGGCTTTACGATGGGATTCGCCCAGCCCATTGCCACATCCTATCCGGCCTACCTCACCGATGATCCCGTCGAGCTCAAAGACATCAACTCCGCCATCGCCATGTTTTCAAACGTGAGTATCATCGTTGGCCCCACGCTGGGCGGCTTTGTCGCGGCGGCTGCGTCGTCGCGCGCGGTGTTCGTGCTTATGATGCTCTTTACCGTGCTGGCGTTCGTCGTCGGTTGGGGCTTTAGGCCGCAGACCAGCCATATCGCCGGGCATGCGGATACCGATTCGACAGAGGAAGGGGAGCGTGCGGGACGAAGCTCCAACCCCAGCGCATCCACTCGCGCCACCTTCGCGACTAGCATCAAGACGGTCTTCACCAACAGCGTCCTCGCGCTACTTTTCTGCATCATTTTTCTTTCGAACTTTGGCTACGGAGCCTTCGATCCGCTCGAGTCGTTTTTCTATCGCGATGTCCTACGCGTCGGCGTTGAGTGGATGGGCTGGCTCTCGTCGGCCTCGGGCGTGGGCGCGGTGCTGGGTGCCGTGCTCGCGCTCCGCTTGCCGCCGCACTTGGTAAACCTAAAAACGCTGCTCGTGGCACTTATGTCCGTGGGCCTGGGAAGTCTGCTCTATGTGGGGACGCCGTACGTGGGCGTGGCCCTCGTCGGCCAGATCGCCCTGGGCATAGCTTGGGGTGTCGTCAACCCGCTCCACAACACCATTGTGCAGACGACGGCACCGCTCGAGCAGCTTGGCCGTGTGAACTCGGTCATGGGCTTTGGCAATATGTTCGCCGGCGTGGCCCCTCTGGCGATTGCCCCGTGGCTGGCGGCAACATTTGGCGTACAACGGACACTCGTGGGAGCGGGCATGGTCGTGACGGCGGTTCCCGCGGCGCTGCTGCTGTTTGGACGTCGGCATCTGGATCGTGCCGCAAAGCAGTAAAAACCATCACAACATTCGATGAAAATCGCGATTTTGCCGAATAACGTCGAATGTTGTGATGGTTTGCGCCCCGGGCCAGGCCACCCTGCGGGTCCGGCCACCACAAAGGAGCCAGGCACCTTTGTGGTGGTTTTTGCTTTAACGGGCCGCGCCTGCGCCTTGGTATAGCATGTACGCCGTTCACGACCACACCCCACACCGCCGCGCAACCCAGAAAGGCCCCCATGGACACCACCTTCAGCCACATCAAAGCCGTGTTCTGCGATATCGACGGTACGCTGCTCACGAGCCAGCATACGGTGTCCCCGCGCACCGTGGCGGCGATCCGCGCCCTGCGCGACCGCGGCGTGCTTTTTGGCCTGTGCACCGGGCGCGACGCCCACGCGACCGAGGCCATGTACGAGTTCTGGGGCATCGAAGGCCTGGTGGACGTGCTCGTGGGCTGCGGTGGCGCCGAGGTCATCGATCGCGCGCACGCCATCAACGAGCTGAGCTTTCCGCTGCCGGGCGAGACCATCGCGCGCATCTGCAAGCACATGGCGGACCTTCCGGCAACACCCGTCTGCCCCCGAGACGGCGTGTTCTACGTGCCCGAGAGCAACGCGTGCGTCGAGCACCTGTCGCGCGTCGACGGCGTGCCCTACCAGGTGGTCGATTTTGCCGAGTTTTTGCGCGAGCCGCAGCCCAAGGTGATGTTTACCATGGCGCCCGAGGTAATGCCGCGGGTGATTGAGCGGGCGTCGACGTTTGCCGATGACACTGTTAAGGCGGCGGCCCTGCAGACCACGCAGCGGCTCTACGAGTTCATGGATCCGCGCGTGTCCAAGACGCGCGGCCTTGTGCGCGTGGCGGAGCTCAACGGCATGGAGCTTCAGAACATCTGCGTGTTTGGCGATGCCGATAACGATACCTGCATGGTGGCCGACGCCGGCGTGGGTGTGGCCATGGCAAATGGCAGCGACGCCACCCGTGCCGCCGCGGACTTTGTAACCGCGAGCAACGACGAGGACGGCATCGCGGTCTTTATCCAGGAGCATCTGCTGTAGCGCCTGGGGGCAGCCACAAAGAGGGCAGAGCGCCTTTGTGGTGGTTTTCCAAGCGTCCCAACAGTCGATTGTTGGGACGCTTTTTTGTAGCGAGGAGATTTGCAGCCGGTAACATGCGATGTCATTCAAGTGTCGATGTATGAACATGTCGGCACACGCTGGTTGTGCAGTAATTGACCAATTAGCTCATAACTAATATTTGCAGGTAGATATACTGCCATTCACGGCGCAATTTTGACCGTTCACAGATTGAGCGGGTTAAAACAAAGTGTTGTACAAACAATGATAAAGTGTCATTTATCTAGATTTGCTAACGAGTTTACCAGCGTCTTTCCGAAATTTAACCCTCGAAAAACAATGCATAGTTTGAATAATTGTCAAGAAGTTAAGGCAACGTAAAGCAAAACTGACATTGTTAGGCTTGCGTTGTTTAAACAAAGAGTAATAATATGCATATCGAGCGCGAGCAATTATAGGTTGCGCGCCCAAGTTTGATGGTGAAAGAGCAAGATCGCGGTCTCTTGGGGAGGAGACATCGATGAAAGCGAATTCAGACAAATCTAAGCAGAGTAAAAAAGCGACGCGCCGTGTACTGGCAGGCGTTTTGTGCGGAGCCTC
>CAUDYH010000116.1 GCA_958453575.1 uncultured Collinsella sp. | reverse complement strand
CATGGGACCTCAAGGCACGGGTGGCCTGGCCGTGGCGGAGGGCATTGACGTGGCTCCTTGGGCCATGGGCGGCACGGGCGTGCACAGCTTCGATGCGCTGCAGCCGCGGGAGTGGCCCACGCGCCTTGAGGCGGGCACGCTCAACGGTCACGGTATCGCCGGCCTTTCTGCCGGCCTCGACTTTATCGAGGCCCAGGGTGGGGTCGAGGCGATTGCTTCCCACGAGCGTGCGCTCGCTGATCGCTTCCTTGCCGGTGTACGCGAGATTCCAGGGATTAAGCTCTACGGTGCGTTTGACCTGCCCACACGCTCGGCGATCGTCTCGCTCAACGTGGGCGATATCGATTCTGCCGAGATTTCGGATGCGCTCATGCAAGGGTGGGGGATTGCGACGCGCCCCGGTGCTCACTGCGCTCCGCTCATGCACCGCGCGTTGGGGACCGAGCGCCAGGGTGTCGTTCGCTTCTCGTTTGGGTATTTCAACACGGACGAGGAAGTTGACGCCGCGATTGAAGCTTTGCGCGATTTAGCTTACTAAAGCGTATATACTTGCGGGATGGGCCTTTTGCCCGTCCCGTTTTTGTTTCGACCCGAAAGGTGGTCCCATGGCCTCATCCGCGCCGCGCGGCCTGCGCTCCGACCATGTCGTTACCGTCGGTATCGCCCTGTTCTCGATGCTCTTTGGCGCCGGCAACCTCATTATTCCGCCGCTGCTGGCGCTGCAGGCAGGTTCTGCCACGCCGGTCGCCATGCTTGGCTTTCTCATCGCCGCCATCGGCTTGCCCGTTATGGGCTTTATCGCCGTGGCACTTGCCGGAACGGCGCGCGAGCTTGCCGGCCGCGTGCACCCCAAATTTGGCGAGTTCTTTGTCGCGGCGGTGTATCTGGCTATCGGCCCGTGCCTGGCCATTCCGCGCACGAGCTCCACGGCCTTCGAGATGCTGGTGCCGCTGCTGCCCGAGGGCGTCTCGCTTGCCACGGCTCGCCTGGTGTTTGCCGTCGGGTTCTTTATCGTCGCATTTGCGCTCACGCTGCGTCCCGGCGTCATCACGCGCGTACTCGGCCGCATTACGGGCCCCGCGCTCATCGCCCTTATCGTATTGGTCGTGGGCGCTGCCGTGGTCTCGCCGCTGGGTCCCGCTGCCGCGCCACAGGCTCCCTATAATGCCGGTGCTGCCGTGCAGGGCTTTTTGACCGGCTATCAGACCATGGACCTGCTCGCGTCGCTCGCCTTTGGCATCATCATCGCCGAGACCATTCATGAGCTGGGTGTTACCGATGACAAGCGTGTGGCCTTCGAGATTTCGCGCTCTGGTGTTATCGCCGGCGTGCTCATGGCCATCATCTACTGCGGCTTGGGCCTTGCCGGTATGCAGCTCGGCACCGTGATGCCCGACGCTACCAACGGCGCCGCTATCCTTGCGCGTTCGGCCTCTATGCATTTTGGTCTTGCCGGCACGGTCGTGGTCTTTGCGATCTTTTTCCTCGCCTGCATGAACGTGTGCATCGGCCTTATCAGCTGCTGCTCGCGTTACTTCTGCGAGACGTATGTGGTCGAAGGGGGAGCGGAGGCTTCCGAGGAGGCCATGCGCCGTCCTTTTGCGGTTCTCGCCTTTGTGTTCGCCGCATTTTCGTGCGTGCTTTCCAACGTGGGCCTCGACGTGATCCTTATGTTCTCGGTGCCCATGCTCAACGCCTTGTATCCCGTTGCCATTGTGCTGGTGCTGATGGGCCTGGTGCACGGCTTTTGCGACGCACATCCGCAGGTTTGGGTCTGGGTCGGCGGCGTTGTCGCGGTGCAGAGCGTAATCACTTCGGTCCGCGATGCGTTCTTTGCGGGCGCGTGGCTACCGTTCGATGCGTTGCCGCTGGCAGATATCGGCGCTGCGTGGGCACCGGTTGCCGTGGTTGCCTTTGTGATCGGTCTGCTCCATAGCCGGTTTGTCGCACATTCGAGGAGCTAGGGTATCGTCGCTTGCACAGGCGGGGAGTCTCACCTATAATTTCCTTCGCTTTGGGACACGCAAGGTTTAGACCTTAGCTGCTCAACACCTTCGGGACGTGGCGCAGTTTGGTAGCGCGCCTGCTTTGGGAGCAGGATGTCGCAGGTTCGAATCCTGTCGTCCCGACCATATCTTGCGGGCGTAGTTCAATGGTAGAACCCCAGCCTTCCAAGCTGATGACGCGGGTTCGATTCCCGTCGCCCGCTCCATAAGAATTGTTTTAACGGCTTTGGTTTCCTTTGGGGATCAGAGCTGTTTTCGTTTACGCGCCGGGCGACGGGAATCGAACCCGCCAGGGTGCGGAGCTGAGAAAATGCGTGAGCATTTTCCAGCGCAGCACGCAAGGGCCGAAGGCCCGCAGCGAAGCAAATCCTTGGACTTCCCGTCGCCCGCTCCAAGCTATATAATCGCAGGCCAATATGCTAATTTGGCTCGCGTTTATTTTTATACCGTCCGACCTCGCGGGGCAAATGAACCAGGAGCGTTTGTCCCGAATCGTAAGAAAGAAGTGATTTCCATGGCACAGAGCAAGGCAGAATACCCCACCTCCGATTGCCTGGCGCCCGCCGCGATCGAGGCGAAGACCGAGGCCGCAGGCGTTACCAAGGCCAACCTGCCGGTCTCGAAGGCCTTTTTGCTCGCCATGTTCGCCGGCGCGTTCATCGCCTTCGGCGGCCTGTTCTTCACGGTCTTTCTGAGCGATCCCACGCTTGGCTGGGGCGCCCAGCGCTTCGTGGGCGGTCTTGCTTTTTGCCTGGGACTGGTGCTCGTGCTCATTTGCGGCGCGGAACTGTTTACCGGCAACTCGCTTATGGTCTGCGCGCTTAAGAGCAAAAAGATCACGCTCGTCCAGATGCTCAAGGCTTGGGCTATTGTGTGGATCGGCAACTTTGCCGGCGCCCTGTTCGTTGTCTTTTTGATTTACATGGCAGCCATTTACAAACTCAACGGCGAGGCCGTCGCCAACACCATGGTGAGTGTCGCCGCCGGTAAGGTTACGATCGGCGCCGTTACCATCTTCTTCCGCGGCATTCTGTGCAACATCTTTGTGTGTCTGGCCGTATGGATCGGCACTGCCGGCAAGACCGTGGTCGACAAGGTCGTGGGCATTTTGCTGCCCATCGCTGCCTTTGTAGCCTGCGGTTTTGAGCACTGCGTTGCCAACATGTACTTTTTGCCCATGGGCATTTTGATGCACTCCTGCGGCTATGGAGCCGATGTCGCTGGCGCCGATGCCCTCAACGCTGCCGGGTTGGCGCTCAACCTTACGGTCGCCACGCTGGGCAATATCGTGGGTGGCGCCCTGATCGTGGCGCTGGGCTACTGGTTTATCTACGCCAATAAGGAGGCCTAAAGCCACCAAGCCATAACCGACCAAAAAGGGACAGGTTTATTTTGGCAGGTTTTAGACGAGGCGCTTCGACGTCTTGTCACGAGCTGCCATAATGGACCTGTCCCTTTTGCGTGCGCGCCGGTATTTATTTGCCCGATGACGATCGCGGGGGACCAGCTTTTTATTGAACATGTCGAAAGGCTTTTCATGAGCGACTGCGAATCCATGTCTGCCGAGGTGCGCGGCCGCCTGCGTTCCATTCCCGCCGTTCACGAGCTGCTTGCCGAGTGGCCGGTCATGAAGGCTGCTGGCGATGCAGGCGACACGATGGTACGCGAGGCGATTGACGCCGAGCTCGATGCCGAGCGCGCGGCGATTCGCTCCGGCGCCCCTGCAAGGAACAAGCGCGAGCTCGCCTTGGCAATTGAGCAGCGGACCCATCGCCTGTCGCTGCCGACCCTGCGCCCTGCCGTCAACGCGACGGGCGTTGTGATTCACACCAATCTGGGCCGCGCTCCGCTCGCTCCCGCGGCGGTGCAGGCGGTGACCGATGTCGCCCGAGGCTACAGCACGCTTGAGTATGACGTCTCAACCTGCGCTCGCGGGGGCCGAAAAGAGCATGCCGCGCGTCTGCTGCGCACGCTCACGGGGGCGCAGGACGCCTTAGTTGTCAACAACAATGCCGCCGCGGTGCTGTTGGTGCTTGCCGCGCATGCCTTCGGCAAAGAGGTCATCGTGAGCCGCGGCGAGCTTGTCGAGGTGGGCGGCAGCTTCCGCATCCCCGACATCATGGCGGCTTCGGGTGCCAAGCTTGTCGAGGTGGGCTCCACCAACCGCACGCATCTGGACGATTATCGAAGCGCCATTACGCCCAACACGGCGATGATCCTCAAAGTCCATCCTTCCAACTACCGTATCGAGGGCTTCCACGAGGAGGTTTCCGTGGCGGAGCTTTCTGCGCTGGCGCATGAGCACGGGCTGTTGCTGTACGAGGATCAGGGCTCGGGCGCTTTGCTTGCAGACGGGGTGCTCGCCGATGCGGGGGAGAAGCCCACGTCCGCCTCGCTTTGCGCCGGCGTTGACGTCGTCTCGTGCTCGGGTGACAAGCTGCTCGGCGCCTCGCAGGCAGGCATTATTCTCGGCAGCGCCCAGGCAATTGCCGCCTGCGCCTCTCATCCGCTTATGCGCGCGCTTCGCCCCGGTAAGCTCACGCTCGCGGCGCTCGAGGCCACCCTGCGTCTGTATGTGGCCGGTCCCGATACGGCACATCGTGAGATCCCGGTGCTCAACATGCTTTCCGCTGCGCCGGCTCCGCTCGAGCGTCAGGCCAAGCGCCTGCATGACCGCATGCTGCGCAAGCTTCGCGACTCTCAGTTCGAGGAGGCGGTGGAGCTGCAGGTTGTCGAGGGCGCCTCTGCTCCCGGCGGCGGTTCGCTGCCGACTGTCGAGCTCCCAACTTTTTGCGTTGCCGTTTGCCCCGCCGATGGGTGCCTGTCCGCCGATGGCCTAAAGCGCGCTATGGTACAGGAGCCCGATACGCCGGTCGTGACGCGCGTGCAGCATGGCCAGGTACTTTTTGACGTTCGCACGCTTTTGCGCGACACCGACCTTGACCTGTGTGCGTCTGCGTTGGTGGATGCCGTGCGGGCGGGTTTGCGTTGATGACCGCGCTTGAGCTTGTCGAGTGTCCCGTTGTCGTTGGAACAGCAGGACACGTCGACCACGGAAAGTCGGCCCTTATCGAGGCGCTGACCGGCAAAAATCCCGACCGTCTGGAGGTCGAACGGCGCCGAGGCATGACCACTGAGCTCGGCTTTGGCGAGCTCGAGCTTCCCAGCGGCAAGCTTGTCGGCTTGGTTGACGTGCCCGGGCATGCGCACTATTT
>CAUDYH010000115.1 GCA_958453575.1 uncultured Collinsella sp. | reverse complement strand
GCCCTCATATGCGCCGGGGTCTGAGCTGTCAATCTTTACAAGGTCCTGCGCAAGCCGCCAGGCAAAGTCCTCATCAACCATATGCAACCTTACAATCAGTTTGCTTTCCAAACCGATTGTAAGCCTCCCGAGAGATTCACGACGTGCAAGTAGCAGTATTTACCGTTCGCAGGCCGAGCCATCGCGTTTGTCGTCTGGGCGGGCTCACAAACGACGTACTGGGTACGTACTCTTCATGGACGACATGCTGTGCGACATATCAGCCTTTAGGTATTACCGGATACCTCCACAGGTTTTGGCAATAATGCCGGACCTGCCCGATTCTGCGGACGATCCGCGCAGGGAGCACCTATGTGAGCATCCGCTCGTCACGCATTTCCTGGGCACCCCGTTACACGTGTTGGCGCAGGGCAGCTGCGGACGTAAGGGCGATCGCATTGTCAGGCATGTTTGGAACGGGGAGAGGCCGTTTGATTCCGTGCGGCAGACGGAGTTTGGCTTCGATGTTGCGTCCCCACTCTTTACCCTGCTGACCCTGGCTTCCTCGGTCTCAAACGAGCGTCTAATCATGTGCATGTATGAGATGTGCGGCACCTTTGCCGTGTGCAAGATTGCGCCTCAGGTAAAGTCGGCACTTGAGCAGGCATATGGGAGCCGATGGAGTGACGCACGGTCGGGCTGGGAAAACGTAAAGGATGTCTCGGGGAATCCAACGGACTTGTGGAAACGACCTCCCTTGATCGAGCTCTCTGAGCTTACAGAGTTCGTCGATAAGGTCCGGGGGCTCCGCGGCGCTAAATCGTTCATACGAGCCGCGAAATGCATTACGGGGGTGGCAGCATCGCCGCTCGAGGTCCAGGCTTCGATGCTGTTTGGTCTTACGAGGTTGCGCGGCGGCGAAGGGCTGCGCCTTACCAATAACGTTGAGATTCGTATGACGCGCAGCGCCCGTCTGATTTCGGGGCTTGATAGGCGCTATGCCGATATCCTGCTGGCAAATAAGGACGGCAGCCGAGAGTGTCTGGTTGAATGCCAGGGTAAAGCCATTCACGGATCCATTGAATCCAAGATTTCGGACTCCGATCGAACGACGGCCTTGCAAGCCATGGGATATCCCGTCGTTCTGATGACCTATGGTCAGCTGGCCGACTTCGATGCCTTCCGCGTGGTGATGGAGCTCATCATGTCCTATCTCGATGTGCCGCTGAAAGACAAGACGCCGCGACAGCAGGAGCTCGAGCGGCGGCTTCGTGAGGAGATTTTTATCGATTGGGCGGGAATGTAGTCGCGCGGTGGGTAAACGGTAGCGCGAGCTAGAGTTCTGGTCGCAAAAAGGCTTCAATTTTGCCTTGGAGGGACCCTAAAAATGCTATCTAGAATAAGTTGTTTCGGAAAATAGACAGTCAACTTACATTCGGCACATAGAGACCGATTTTTACCTACTAAAGTCCCTGATAAAGCTGTTTATCAAAGCGGGTGTGCTTAGCGACTGGAGCCTCACTATCGATTATCTGAAAAAACTTGTTCTGGGTATCATTTTAAAGTCGTCCGGAGCAACAAAATCGCCCCCCCGTTTCGTGAATACGGGGGGGCGAATGGGCTTCGTGGTCTGTCTGGCAGGCTTGGCACCGGCGCTATTTAATCACGCGCACGCGATACATCGACGGAATCTGCTTGAGCGCCTCGATCGTGCTGCCGTCCAGGTGCTCATCGGTGTCGAACATGGTGTAGGCGTTCTCGCCAGCGGACTCGTTGGTCATGCGCTGCACATTGGCGTTGTCCTTGGCGAGAATGGCCGTGATCTGGCCGATCATGTTGGGCACGTTGGCATGCAGGCAGGCAATACGGCTTGCGGCGCGCGCCTTGCCCATGCTGCAGGCGGGGTAGTTGACGCTGTGCGCGATGTTGCCGTTTTCCAGGTAATCCTTGAGCTCGCTGATGGCCATGTCGGCGCAGTTGGCCTCGGCCTCGCCGGTGCCGGCGCCCGAATGCGTGGTGATAAACGTATTGGGCATCTTGACGGTCTTGGGCGTGGCAAAGTCGCAGCTAAACCAGCTGAGCTTGCCCTCGCGCAGGGCGGCGTCGACGGCGTCTTCGTCAATGATGGTCTCGCGCGCGTAGTTGATGAGCACGGCGTCGGGCGCTAGCAGGTTAATCTGCTCGGTGCTGATCATACCGATGGTGTCGGCCTTGCTGGGCACGTGCACGGTGAGGTAGTCGCAGCCGCGGCACAGATCCTCGAGCGTGCCCACGCGCTGCACCTCGCGGCTCAGCACCCACGCGTGCTCGACGGAAATGAACGGGTCGTAGCCGTAGACGTCCATGCCCAGATCGACACAGGCGTTGGCGACCTTGGAGCCCACGTTGCCCAGGCCGATGACGCCAATGCGCTTGCCCTTGAGCTCGCGACCCACAAAGGCCTTCTTGGCCTTCTCGGCGTCGACTTGGATATCGGGGTCGTCGGCGTTGTCGCGCACCCAGTTCATCGACTGCACCACGCCGCGGCTCGAAAGCACCAGCATGCCCAGGACGAGCTCCTTGACGGCGTTGCTGTTGGCGCCGGGGGAGTTAAAGACAACGACGCCCTTCTTGGCGTACTCCTCGACGGGAATGTTGTTGACGCCGGCGCCGCAGCGGGCGATGGCGCGAATGCCCTCGGGCAGCTCGTAGCCGTGCAGGTCGGTCGAGCGCATCAGGATGGCGTCGGCCTCCTCGGCGGTGCTTACAAACTCGTAGCCCTCGCCAAACTCGACTTTGCCGTCTTTAGTGATGTCGTCGATGGTCTTAATCTTACGCATGGAAAAACTCCTTAGCAGGTTTTGATCTAAGCAGGGTGGTTTGAAGTGGCTGGTCGGCCCGCGCGTTGCGGGCTAGTTAGATCGCGGGCTCAAACTATGCTGCGCTTCGAAGTCTTTCATGTACGAGGCCAGTGCCCGCACGTCTTCCATGGTTACGGCGTTGTAGACGCTGGCGCGCATGCCGCCCGCCAGGCGATGGCCCTTGACGTTTTGAATCTGGTGCTCGGCCGCGCCTGCGACAAAGGCGGCGTCGAGGTCGGCATCGCCGGTACGGAAGGTGACGTTGGCGATGGAGCGGCTGTCGGCCTGTGTGGTGCCATGGAACAGCACGCTGTGCTCGAGCAGGTTATAGAGCAGGTTGGCCTTGGCCCAGTTGCGTTCGGCCATGGCGGCAAGTCCACCGGTCTGCTCAACCCAACGGAACACCTTGCCGCACACGTAGATACCAAAGGTGTTGGGCGTGTTGAGCATGGAGCCCTTGGCGGCCTGGGTCTTAAGGTCCATGTACTGCGGCGTCTGCGCAAAGGCTGGACCGTCGGCGATCAGGTCGTCGCGCACGATAACCACGGTGACGCCCGCGGCGCCGGCGTTTTTCTGAGCGCCGGCGTAGATGAGTCCGTAGCGCTCGACGTCGAGCGGCTGCGACAAAAAGCAGCTCGAGACATCGGCGACCAGCGGTACGTCGCCGAAGTTAGGCAGCTCGTGGTACATGGTGCCAAAGATGGTGTTGTTCTGGCAGATGTAGACGTAGTCGAGCCCGCCGCCCGCGGCCTCGGCGGCAATGCGCGCGTTGATGTCGGCCATGGCGGGAATGCGGTCGAAATTGGCGTCCTCGGAGCTCGCGAGCAGCACGGCCTCGCCGTACTTGGCGGCTTCCTTGTACGCCTTGTTGGCGAAGTTGCCGGTCACGACGTAGCCGGCGCGGCCGCGGCGCATGAGGTTCATCGGGATGCCCGCAAACTGCAGCGTGGCGCCGCCCTGCAAAAACAGAACACGGTAGTTATCGGGGATGCTCAGCAGGCGGCGCAGGGTTGCCTCGGCGTCGTCGATGATCTGCTGGTACATGCTAGATCGATGGCTCATCTCGAGCACGGACATGCCGCAACTGCGGTAGTCCATCATCTCGTCGGCGATCTCGGCGAGCACGCTTGTAGGCAGTGCGGCCGGGCCAGCTGAGAAGTTGTGCACACGTGCCATCTTCTAGTTCCCCTCGTAGTCGTTTGAACGTTCGGGATACTTTAGCACAGTGCAGCGCCGGGTGCGACCGCATCACGGTAAAACTCGAGTGCGCCGCTATGATTTACAGGATGGTTACATGGGGGAGGGTTGCCTCGAGGCTCACATACGATCCGCCTCGGCCTTCATTCTATGTTGAGTGTAGCGGAGGGCGGGGACAGATTCACAAGCGCGGTTGTCTGGCAAGTGTGATTTGGGGCAACCTCGTCAAAGCTTCTGAGCTGCGAAAATAACCGTTAACCGGATTTAATTTTGTTGCTCAACATTTGACACTCTGGGCGTGGTAACTTTTTTACCAACAGGTATGATTATTGTCATGTGCGCCGCGCCTGCCTGCCGGGCCGCGGCGCATTCGTGACAGCCTCTGACACCCTTGGAGCGTGCACTGTGGATGTAACCGCAAAAAGCGTTCGGGGGGGGGGTGCTCACCCGCGAGCAATTCCTCCCGCATGAGATGCGCATCGTCGCTGGCCTGCGTACGCAGGGCGTAAGCGACGAGCAGGTCATTGTACGCGTAAAGAGCGAAAACCTCTTTCAATATCCCACGGAGCGCATGGTCGCCAACCGCGCAACCGTGTGCCTTCGCCGCCTCGACGCCATGGTGCCCACGGACGCCGCATGCGCCGCGCGCGGCATCGACCCCAAAACCGCCGTCGAGGCTGCGTTATCCCTAACCGGCCTCATGGCATCCGGTACTCCCACGCAGGCGGACCAGGCCATCTTTTACAGCATGATCTGCCGCTACGATATCGTGCGCGAGTTCGTGCTCGTCGAGGTGGGGGAGCGCCTGCAAAACTTCGACTATGCCTTCACGGCGGCTGACCTCAACGCCTTTATGACGCGCTTTACCACGGAGTATCCGGACGCGGCCCGCTGGACCGAGGCCACGGTCAAGCGCATTAAGGGCTCGATTCGCCAGACGCTCCGCCATGCCGGCCTTATCGGCGAGGGTATGGGCCCGGAGTCTGAGCGCCTGTCACCACTCTTCCTCGATTCCGATGTCGAGCGAGCCTTGGTTCAGCTGGGTGAGCAGCCGCTTATCGCGGCCCTTACCGGTAGGGAGGTGATGTAGCGTGGTTCCCGCCAACAGCGCCGTCGACCCCGCAATCACCCCGGCGACGGACATCACCACCAATATCGGCATCCATTCCCGCCAGAGCGTCGTGGCGGCGCATGCCCGCTCCGAGCGAGCCCGCCAGGAATTTGAGCGCCGCGCTCAACTCCTGCGCGAGTGCCTGTGCAGCGAGGACTTTTTGGCCAACAGGGG
>CAUDYH010000114.1 GCA_958453575.1 uncultured Collinsella sp. | reverse complement strand
CGTCAATCGACGGAAGATTGACGTCCAGGTTCTCTAGCATTCTCTTGGTCAGAGCATTTCGCGTCGCGCCAGAGGAAGCGAGCTTTAGAAGGAAACCTTTGTTTGCCTGCAGCCAAGCGAGGAGGAACAGGTTGTTGGCTTTCTCATTTGCCCGAATAATAGCCACATGTTGATTTACCCTGGCAGGCAAGAATTCTGATGGAACGATACAAGCGCGCGCCACAGAATCGCCAGTGATATTAAGAAGTACGTCGCCCTGTTTAACCTCAACGCTCGAAAGAGCCTCCGCCTGGTCATCGTCGATGAATGCAAGACCGCTAGAGCTAAAGGTCCAATCGAGAACGTTCTGGCTCCTAATGATGGCAGTACCAGAATCCTTATATGAGTCCTTGCCGCCGCGGGGCGTAGCGCCGCTACCGATTTTGCTGCAAATATCCCCAAGCTTCATTCCAAATACTTCCTATGCGAAGCCTTTACATTGTTCTGATTCACCATGGCGTAGTGCATGGTAGTGTCAATTTTCTCATGACCTAGCAACTTTTGCACCTGCTCTATGGGCATTCCCTTGTCAATGGCATGGGTAGCAAGCGTACGGCGAAACTTATGCGGATGAACGCGATTAATGCCAGCGCTTCTGCCTAGGTCACGCAAGCGGAGCTCTATGTTCCCAACCGTAATACGTCGAGCTGAGGAATCGAGTGCGACAAAAAGCGCAGGACTCTTGTCGGCACGGCTCGCAAGATATTCCGTGAGATGCAACTTGGCGCGCGCGTCGAAGTAAACAGGGCGCTGTTTATTTCCCTTTCCCATTACAAGGCATTCGCGCTCGTGCAAATTGACGTCCTTCCTGTCGAGTCGCACAAGCTCGCCAATGCGCATGCCGGTCGAAGAGAGAAGATCAACGATGGCAAGGTCCCGCTTGGATTCGCATGCATCTCGCAAGATCTCCAGCTCCTCGTCACTTAACACCTCTTTGGTTATTTGAGCAGTTTTGACGCGGCGAATACGCCTTACAGGGCTTTTAACAATATAGTCTTCATCCTCAAGCCACGAAAAGAAGCTCGACATGATGCGACGTATATTATCGATTGTGACTTTACTGGAACCGCGAGCCATCTCGTAATCATTGAGATAGCGTCGCAGGTCATCACTTTCGATCTGCGTATAGGACTTAGCAAGTGCCGCGTTCATATGCCGCAAAGTTGCCTCATAGTATGCAATAGTTTTAGGCGAGCATCCCTCAACTTCTTTAGCGGTGAGAAATAGCGAGAGCAGGTCTTGCCCTGGCTCTGCCTGTTTTGGTCCAAGCGTTTGCCTAAGTGTGATGGCTAGATGCTTGAGCTGGTGTGGGTCAAGAAGGCCCCGCATTTCCGAAAGCACGGTATTGATAACGGTTTCCACGCTGTTCCTTTCGTCGAGTACGATAGCCACAGTGTGGACGGCGCGTTGTACATAGTGAAGTAAATGGCTATTTAGCTGCTTGAGATCGACCTTCGAGACGTCGATTTCTCCTGACATTAATTTAGGGAGGAGATTGTCACGAAGAGCGGCAAGACGATGGTTCTCTTTACTTGAGCTTGATGCTTGGCTAAGCGCTGATTCAATAAAATCAACAGTTGCTCCACTTGGATTACTCGCAACTTTATAAGTGAGCATCTGCTTTTTGTCCCCTCTTGGCATCTTTGTGCCCTTTGCGCCCTTCATGACGTAATCGAAGAAAGCGTCGCTGCGCATGCATGAATAGAGGTAACCGGACTGCTCCGGCTGCTTGGCTCTAAACACTAGGACATCACCCGAGCAGGTTCCAGTTCGGTCTGCATACCAAATTTTTTTAAAGTATGGGCGAATGTTCGAAACCAGAATGTCCCCGGCCTTGTAGACCGTAACTTTTCCGGTTTGGGGCAGGGACGACGGTGCCTGCCTACCCTTCTTGCCAGGGAGCAGAGACTCTGTTGAAACGTAGGTATCAAAGTCAGCCTCATTGTAATCGGCTTTTTCTTTCACTAAATCGCATAGCGAGGAAAGCTCGACAGCGAGGCCTTTTTCGTGATTGGCAACCGCTTCGCACTGTTCTTCTAAATAGCCATTTAGCTAAGTCTCTACGGCAGCTCGGACGCCATGTCTCGCCGCACAAAAACGGGGCAGCTCGCGCTTCTGCGAACTGCCCCGCACCCCTAGCTATCGCGTCATAAGACTAACCAGCACCACTCCCCTACTTCCCAAAGATCGCGCCGAACAAGCCCTTGCGTTTGGGCTTTTCCTCTCGGTAGGAACCCTCGGCTGCGGTTGTAACCTGCCGCGGCTGCTCGCCGCCTCCGCGGCGTACGATCTGGTATAGGAAGGGCGATTTAACGTATTTGACCTCGATGGGTGTGGCGTGCACGGTGCTTTCGCTCGACAGCATCACGTTGGGATTGAGCGGTGCCACCACATGCGTCTCGCGCTTGTCGCTAAACACCACCGCGGCCGCGCGACCCGTCTGGCCGTTCACGGCGATGCGCACTTGCTCGCCGTCGCGGCTATCCGACGCCGGACGATCGACAAAGTAGACCGGTACCATCACCAGACCATCCTTGTGTTTGCGGGCCTTGCGCGCCCAGGTGCGGATGCTCTTTTTATTGAGCCCCAGCACCGCCTCGGCATCGTTGCCTGCAACGTCGAGCGCCAGCTTATCAATGACCACCTGGTCCTTGGTAGACGCATCGACGGAAACGACGCGGAAGTCGCCTTCCTGCATAGCGGGATCGAAAGGCCCCACCTTGCCAAAGTCCCACGGCTCCAAAATGCCCATAAGGCGAAGATCCACGTAGTTGGCCCTGGGATATGCCCAGTCGAGCACCTCGTAGTACACCAGGGTCTCCTTGCTCAGGCCCTTGCCCGGGAAGGATGCCATCATGCGCAGGTCCGCCAGCGCCATGGGGAAATAGAAGAGCATCATATCGTTTTGGATTGCGTCTTCCACGTCATGCCCGGCAAAGGCATCGGGGTACTGGCGCACCAGCTGCAGCGCGTTGGCACGTGCCTGCTGCGGTGAGATTTCGCAAGGAATACCCTGCTCGGGTACATACTCCGCACCCACGCCCATGGTCAGGCGCTTGCTAAACGTCCCCGGCTTGAGCAGATCGGCAACGCCAATCTTATTGCCGCATGACGGGCACTCAAACACGCGCTGAGTGGACTCGCCTTCAAAGGATGCGCCGCAGAAGGGGCACGGGATGCTCACATGCGTAGCCTCTTGGAACTCCTGCGCCGTGCCACGGTCCTCCCACAGCAGATGCTCCAGAACCGACTGATTGCGCCAGTACGCATTGAAGAAATACCAGTCGGGGTCCTCCGGGCGCTCGAGCTGCGACACATGGGTGAGCTTAAGTAGCCCATCCACCACCGTCAACGGCGTATGACGAATGCCCAGGGCGCTCTTGGGCTCCCCCGCATCGGCCCGCCACGGAACGACCGTGCCGCAATAGGCGCACTCAAAGCTGCGCTTTGCCTGGTGCGAATACATGGGGCCGCCGCAGTTTCGGCATTTAATGGCAAACATCTCGTCCATGGAAACGTCCTCCTTTGCACGGGGCTGTCGACATTAAGTATGTCGAGCAAATCGACGTGTGCCCATACCCATGTGGCCCAAAATGGAGCACTCGGTCGGACGGGAAGGCGCAGTGAACTCGAAGGCGAACGGACGGTCGCCCCCTCCGTCTCGCGCCCGTTAGCGCCGGCAGACCATTGCTGCATTTTCTGAGCATCGGTACACGTTGCGTCTGGGCGAGCTACACTATCCCCTTAAACATGATTGTGAGGACGATCGTTATGCTATTTGTAAATCGGCTGGTACATACGCTTGTTCCCGGCAGCGAAAGCGAGCCGGTCGATACCTCCTGCCGCACCAACGCGGGTTTTGCCGCAAGCCTCATTTGCATTGGCCTCAACATTACCCTGTGCCTAGCCAAGGGCATCGCGGGCCTGCTCGCCGGCTCCGTCTCGCTTATCGCCGATGCCTTCAACAACCTCTCCGACGCCTCGAGCAACATCGTGAGCCTGCTCGGATTCCGCCTTGCCAGCCGCCCGGCCGACGAAGGCCACCCCTACGGCCACGGCCGCTACGAGTACCTCGCCGGCCTGGTTGTCGCCGTCCTGGTTTGCGCCGTCGGCATCAACCTGATCCTGGAGTCGGTCACCAAGATCATCAAGCCCTCGCCCACCGCATATTCGGCGCTCTCCATGGCAGCCCTTATTCTGTCCATGCTCGGCAAGTTTTGGATGGCGGCGTTCAACCGCACGCTGGGCAACCGCATCGATTCCGAGACGCTTATCGCCACGGCGCAGGATTCCAAAAACGACGTCATTACCTCGGCCTCGGTCCTGGCCGCAGCGCTTATTTCGCAGACGACCGGCTTTGACCTCGATGGCTGGGCAGGCCTGGGCGTGGGCATCTTCATCTGCATCAGCGGCATGGGCCTGGTGCGCGACGCCATCAGCCCGCTGTTGGGGCAAGCGCCCGACCCCAAGCTCGTCCAGGCAATCCGCGACAAGATCATGTCGTATCCGCAGGTCCTAGGCACGCACGACCTGATGGTGCACGACTACGGTCCCGGCCGCCAGTTTGCCAGCGCACACGTGGAAATGCCCGGCGAGGGCGATGCCTTTGAGCACCATGAGATCCTGGACACCATCGAGCACGATATCAAACGGCAGATGGGCATCGGTATCACGCTGCACTGCGACCCCATCGCCACCACCGGCGACGACCTGCGCGGCTGGGTCAAGCGCGGCATCATGCAGATCGATCCCGCGCTCTCCATCCACGACCTGCACGAGCACGACGGGTTCGTTTCGTTTGACCTGGTGCGTCCCGACGGCTTTGACATATCTGACGAGGAGCTGCTGGAGCTCGTCACGCGCATCGTGCACGAGCGCCGGCCCGACGCCTCGTGCGTCGTCACATTTGACTCGGGCTTCAGCTCGCCCGAGCGTCCAGCCGAGCAGCTGTAATCGACAGCAAAACGGGACGCAGGACCACCGACCAACGCGCCTATGCGCCCGGTCACGCGATCCTGCGTCCCGTTTTTGTTTGGCACTGCTAAGGTTCTAGCCGCTCGACCGCTAGTTTCCCTGTGCGCCCGAAATACCGTTTTGCAGGGCACCCCAGGCGTTCGTTGCCATATCGCCCAGGTTCTGTGCGGTATCGCCGAGATTCTGAGCCGTGTCACCCAGCTGCTGGGCCTTATCCCCAAGCTCCTGGGCCTTGCTGCTCAGGTCTTCCAGCGTGTTGGAGCTCGAGCTGTCCGCGCCGCCCTGATCGCCGGACGCATTGCTCGACGAGCCGTCCTTGCGCGTGAGCTGAATCTCGAGG
>CAUDYH010000113.1 GCA_958453575.1 uncultured Collinsella sp. | reverse complement strand
GGCGCCCGTGGCGGGAAGCTCGTCTAGATGGTCCATGACCTCGATCTGATAGCGGTCGACCGAGAGGATGTACTGTTCGCCGGGGTAGGGGTAGGCGTCCTCACGCGTGGTCACGCTCGCCGGGTCGGTGTCAGCCGGCTCGTGGCCGATGGCGCCGATGTCGCGCTCTTCAACGAGCCACTTGATGGCGTCGAGGTCCCAGCCGGGGTAGTGGGGCTGGCCGTCCTCGTCCTTGTTCTCGAGGTCGGCGAGCTTGGACCAGTCGGAGCGGAAGGCGACGAAAGCGTCCTCGGGAATGCGACCGTGCTCATCCTCCCAGGCTTTGAGGTCCTCGATGGTCAGGATAAAGTCGGGATTCGCGGCGCACTCCTCGTGCTTGTCGATCACGCAGAGCGGATGCATAAACTCGATGGGTTCAATCTCTCCAAGGGAACGACCCTCGACATGGAAGTGGCGCGGCGCGTCGACGTGGGTGCCGTACTGCGAGGCGACCGAATACTGGAAGCAACGCATGGGGGCGAGCATGTCCTCGCGCGTGCCGGGCAGGTAGTCGAAGAGCTTGGTGGACTCAAATGGCTTAAAGCCAAACCAGTGCGGGGTGTCGCATGAGAGCGTGTGGGTGAGGTCGACCCAGCGATAATCGTTGCTTTTGAGCTGGGAGGCGAGGTTCCAAAGGTCGAGCGCGGGCATGGGCGGCTCCTTTCATCGGGCTTTTTGCTGATGTTAATGCGGTGCCGTGACAGCTCGATTTCTGCTGCGTTACGATACGTTCTCGATTGCGATTCCACGATGTTTCGGCTGCGTGACCATTGTGTTTCGCCTTGCCGGGGCGCTGATGGCGAAGGGAGGGGCCGTGCAATATCGCGTTGACCCCAAAAGTGGTAACCGAATATCTGCTCTGGGTCTGGGCTGCATGAGATTTCCCGGTGCGCCGGGACGTCCGGATGCGAAGACAGCCGATGCCATCATTTCCCGTGCGGTGGAGCAGGGGATTAATTATCTGGATACCGCGTATCTCTATCCCGGTAACGAGGTGTGCGTGGGCGCCTCACTTGAGCGCCTGGGTCTGCGCGACCGCGTGTTGCTCGCGACTAAGTTGCCGCACGCTTCGTGCAAGTGCGCGGAGGATTTCGACCGGTTCTTCGACGAGCAACTGCGCCGCCTGCGGACCGACCATATCGACTATTACCTTATGCACAACATCACTTCGCCCGCCCAGTGGGAGCGCGTGGTGGCGTTGGGCATCGAAGACTGGATTGCGCACCAAAAGGCTGCGGGGCGTATTCGCCAGATAGGTTTTTCGTATCACGGCAGTGCGACGGACTTCCTGACGATGCTCGACGCGTATGACTGGGATTTTTGCCAGATTCAGTACAACTACGCTGGAGAGCGCTACCAAGCGGGAACGGCGGGACTTATAGCAGCCGCCGAGCGCGGGCTCGCGGTGTTTGTGATGGAACCGCTTTTGGGCGGACGCTTGGCGGGCAAGCTGCCTCCGCGGGCCCGCGCCGTGCTCGATGACGTACGCGATCCGTACCTGAAGACGCCGGCTGCTTGGGGCCTTTCGTGGGTGTGGAACCATCCTCAAGTCACGATGCTGCTTTCGGGCATGACCGATACCGCGCAGGTGGACGAGAACGCGGTGCTGGCCGATCGGGCCCTGCCGGATTCGATGACAGCCGCTCAGCTCGATACCATCGCACGCGTGCTGGCGGAGTTTGAAAAATCGAATCGCGTGCCCTGCACGGGATGCGGCTACTGCATGCCATGCCCCAAGGGTATTAACATTCCCGGCTGCTTTGCCGCTTACAACGCGAGCTATGCGCACAGCTGGTTTACGGGGCTGTCGCAATACTTTACGGCGAGCGCGGTGCGCACGAGCGAGCCCAAGCTCGTGAGCAATTGCGTCAAGTGCGGCAAATGTGCGCGTCACTGCCCGCAACACATCGATATCCCCGAGCGTCTCGACGACGCGCGCCGACGTTTCCAGCCTGGCCCCGTAACGGCCGCGCTTAAAGTCTTCAGCAAAACTCGCTCCTCATGACCCTTTTATATCTTGTGATGGAATAGTTCCTGTTTGCGGCAGAATAGGGCGATAGCAGGAACTATTTCGTCGCAACTGAAGGGGGCTGTCGTGGGCCATCGGGATTCATGTGATGATTTGCGTGAGGTTCGTTGGGGCGTTTTGGGCGCTGGGCACATTTCGCATCGATTTGCATCATCGCTCAAGAAGGTCGACGGGGCACGGCTGGTGGCTGCGGCCGGCCGCACCCCTTCGCATGTTGAGGGGTTTTGCAGGGCGTTTTCGATTGATGCCGCGCACAGTTATGCCACGGCTGACGGTAGCGGCGATGCGGCTTATGATGCGCTGATTGCCGATCCCGATGTCGACGCAATCTACTTGGCTCTTCCACATGGCATGCATGCGCATTGGGTCTGTCGGGCACTGCGCGCGGGAAAGGCCGTGCTGTGCGAAAAACCGGCCGTTTTGAGTGAGGAAGAGGCTCTATCGATTGCCTCCACCTCTCGCGAGTGCGGTGTGCCGTTTATGGAGGCGATGAAAAATCGGTTTTGTCCGATGCATACTCGCGTGAAGGGTTTGCTTGCGTCGGGCGAGCTCGGCTGTATCGTCTCGATCGAAAGCGTGCAAAAACTCGATTATGGTGAGTCCCCTTCGAGTTATCTGCTCGATCCGTTGCAGGGCGGCTGTCTATATGACATGGGCTGCTATGCGGTCGGGTGGTTTGAGGATCTGCTTGCGGGTACGTGCGATGTTTCGTCTCGTGAAGTTCGCTGGCGTGACGTATTAGGCGGCCGCGTGGATTGGGCCGATGAGATCCATATGAGTGTCGGCGGTATACCCATTCATATGGTGTGCGACGGCAAAGCAGCATATGAAAGCCGCTTAACGATTGCCTGCGAACGGGGTTCGGTGGAAATCGAGCGCCTCCATCGCCCCGAGCTCGCCCATGTGAAGTACTCCGACGGACGAATGCTCGAAATTAATGCCCCGTTTGAGGTCGATGATTTCTACGGCGAAATTCAGCATGCGACGCAGCTCGTCCAGACGGGAGAGCTTGAAAGCCCCGTTATGCCTCTTGCCGCCACGCAGCGCTGCGCGCAGATTATCGATGCGATTCGCTTGACGCTCTAGGCTGCGGTGCTGGTGCTCAAGGGGGGGGGCTCGGCGGACCTTGCCCCTGATGCCCCTTTTATATCTTGCGGTGGAATACGGTCTGTTTGCGCCAAAATAAGGCACCAATAGACCGTATTTCACCGCAACTGATGAGGGGGAGCTGGAGATGCTGACGATTGGGTGCCATCTTTCGACGACGAAGGGCTATCGGGCAATGGGGGAGACGGCGTTGTCCATTGGTGCCAATACCTTTGCGTTCTTTACGCGCAACCCGCGCGGTGGCAAGGCAAAAGACCTTGACATGGATGACGTGGCGGCTCTGCGCGAGCTTATGGCGCAAAACGACTTTGGACCGCTGGTGGCGCATGCCCCGTATACCTATAACCCCTGCTCCGCTAAGGAGCGAGCGCGCGAGTTTGCCTTGGAGGCTATGGCGGAAGATTTGCAGCGTCTGGAAGCACTGCCCGGCAACTACTACAACTTCCATCCCGGTGCGCATGTGGGACAGGGGGCAGACGCCGGCATTCAGATGATTGTCGACACGCTGTGCCAGGTGATGTTTGAGGGACAGCAGACGACGGTATTGCTTGAGACCATGGCGGGCAAGGGCACCGAGGTGGGCCGTAGCTTTGAAGAGCTGGCGCGCATTATCGAGGGCGTTGCCGCCAAGTGTCCGGAGCTGTCCGATAAGCTGGGCGTTTGTTTGGACACCTGCCATGTGAGCGATGCTGGCTACGACATCATCCATGACCTGGACGGCGTACTCGACGAGTTCGACCGCGTGGTGGGTATCGAGCGCCTGCGCGCCGTGCACATCAATGACTCCAAGAATCCCTGCGGCGCCCATAAGGATCGCCACGAGTGCATCGGCAAGGGCTACCTGGGTAGTGAAGAGTTTGGCGGCGGTATGCAGGTTATACAGAATATTGTATCGAATGGCCGCTTGCGCGCATTGCCATTCATCTTGGAGACACCGAACGAACTTGCAGGTTATGCGGCTGAAATCAAACTGTTAAGGTCGTTGCAGCAGTAAAGGCTGCCATAAAGTGGAGTGCTCCATTCACGTTATGGGTTTGTTTCAATCAGTTTTCTAATTGCAGATTCTTCCAAGCGGGTGCATAATAACCCTCAGTTTTTGCAGACCTCTGAATCACGTGGGGTCATTGGAAGGAGACTGATTATGAAGCTGAAGAAGCTTGGCGCATTTGCCGCCACGGGTGCTATGGCGCTCGCCCTCGCTCTGACGGGCTGCGGCTCGTCCAACGCCACCTCTGGTTCTGATGCCGGTTCCAGCAGCTCTGACGACGCTAAGGTCGAGAAGGTCGACGGCTCCAAGGAGTACGCGCTCGTCAAGGACGGTACGCTGACCGTTGGCACCTCTGCCGAGTACGCTCCGTTTGAGTACAAGGATGACAACGGCGATTATCAGGGCTTTGACCTTGAGCTCATCAAGGCTATCGGCGACAAGCTGGGCCTGGATGTCGAGTATGTCAACAATGACTTTGACACGCTGGTTCCGGGCGTCGCTTCGGGCGCCAAATATGACGTTTCCATCGCGGCTATCACCGACACGCCCGAGCGTGAGAAGGAAGTCACTTTCTCCGATTCCTACTACATGGACGATCAGGCTATCGTGACCAAGGTCGATAACACCGACATCACGGCCGACAACTACAGCGAGAAGCTCAACAACGCCGATGCTACCATCATCGTCCAGTCTGGCTCGACCGCCGAGTCCTTTGCCCAGGAGAACTTCCCCAAGGCCAAGATTGTCCCCTACAAGGACGCCACCGAGTGCTTCAGCGCTCTGCAGTCCGATAAGGGCGACGCCGTAGTCACCAACCGCTCCGTTGCCAGCCAGCTGACCGCCGAGCAGTTCAACACCTGCCAGACCATTAAGCAGATTAGCACCGGCGAGGAGTACGCCATCGCCATCAACCAGGGCAACACCAAGCTCAAGGACGACATCAACCAGGCCATCAAGGACCTGACCGACGACGGTACCGTTGATGCCCTCATGGCTAAGTACAACATCAAGTAAAATAGCTACTTGATTGCTCGCGGGCCCTTTCCGCTTTGGCGGAGAGGGCCTTTGCGCTTCTCTTGACGGAGAGCATTTCCGTCTCGTTTTGCCGGCAACTTCTACGATAGGAGCCACCTTGTCTCGACTGAACAAAGGGGCCGCGGAGCAGCGTTTTCCACTGCCCGCCTTGCTCAAAA
>CAUDYH010000112.1 GCA_958453575.1 uncultured Collinsella sp. | reverse complement strand
GTGCAGCCGTGGGCGACGTAGGTCGCGCCAAACTCGTGGGCGACCTCAACAAGCTTCTTGGCAAGCAGCGGGCGAGACAGGGCGGAGAGCAGCGGGTACTTGTTCTCGTACATGGAGTTTGCCGCGATGGCTTTGGTCAGGAACTCATCGGAGAACTCGTCGCGCAGGTCGAGCACCTGGCAATCGAGAACGCCCAGGTCGAGCGCCTTCTGCTTCTTGGCATCCAGTCCGGTCTCTTCCTGGCCCACGTTGCCGCAGACACAAACGACATCGAGATTCTTCTCGTCCTGGAGCCACTTGACACATACGGATGTATCAAGACCACCGGAATATGCGAGAACGACTTTTTCCTTGCTCATGGCTGTTTCCTTTCGCCCTTGGTAGCTAGTTAGAACATCGGTCAGTTGCAAGTCACCTTGAGGTCAAAAACCGTGCAATATCAGGTTATTCAGCAGGATGCATCACAGGCATGCCCTAGAAACATGCGGCTATGTCGTGCTTAAACCCAACGACCTCAAAATGACTCTGTTGAGGCATTGCGCCCCATGCGGACAGAGACGATTGTTATCGTCGTCGGGAAATTGCGCGCTGGCGTCGGATGGCATTGTCTGCAGTGGTGATGATCTTTACGAACTGCATCTGCCTCTCCTTTCACGTATCGCCGGGCGCAATTCAAATATCGCAAACGGTACCTTTTCCTCGGTAAACGGCTCTTTTGCCGTCTCCGTTTTCGATGTTCGCTATATTACGATAAAGTGCACGCTGCGCAAGCGACAAATTCAAATTTCTGAAAAGTTTTTTCATTAGTTTGTGAATTGCAGTGCAAATACGCACCATTCCTGCGAAAATACGCTCGACTACTAGTTGATGGTTATAACGTCTGAAACAATCTTGAAACGAAAGGCGCATTTTTATGCAAACTTACGAATCGGACGCCAACATCGGCAACATTAAGCTTCTCGCCGTCGATATGGACAAGACGCTGCTGACCGACGAGCGTGTGCTGCCCCAGGGTCTCGACGAGCGTCTGGACAAGCTCGCCGACGCAGGCATCGTATTCTGCCCCGCCAGCGGACGTCCCGCCCCCAAGCTCGAGGAAATGTTCGAGGGCATTAAGAACCGCCTCGCTTTTTGTCCCGATAACGGAGCGTGCGTGATCTATCGCGGTAGCTATATCTATAAGAGCAATATTGACGTGGAGCTGTATCAGCAGGTCTTGAGCCGTGCCTCGGAGGATCCTCGCGCTGTCCCCGTCCTGTGCTGCTTCGACGAGTTCTACGTACTTGCCCGCGACCATCAATACCACGACGAGATCAGCGTCTACTACAACACAATCAACTACGTCGACAGCTTTGAGGGCATTGATCTCGAGTCCAACAAGATTTCGATCTTCTTCCCCGGCTACGACGCCGAGCCCGCTTTCCGCGAGACCTATAGCCCCGAGTTCTCGGACAAGCTCTACGTCACCAACGCCGGGCGCGAGTGGATCGACTTTATGAACCTGGGCGTCGACAAGGGCGCCGGCGTCGCGCACCTGTGCGAGCACCTGGGCATCGATATTGCCGATGCTGCCGCCGTGGGCGACACCTACAACGACATCCCCATGCTGGAGCGCGTCGGTCACAGCTTTATCGTGGACAATGCCGAGGAGCACATGAACGCGCACGCCAAGTGGCGCATTCCGAGCAACAACGACGGGGGCGTACTGACGCTCATCGACGCCATCTTGGCGGCTCGTTAGCCGTCCCATCGGACCTGGCCGGGCGGCACGGGCTAACTTTTCGCTCGGTCAGGTCCTGCGAAAGACGAAAGCCACATTAAGTGGCTGTCTTTGCGTGCGGAATCTACGAAAAGTTAGCCCGTGCCGCCCGGCCAGGCCCTAGGTTTACTTACCTGCCGCCAAGATGGCGTCTTGAGTGTCTAGATACTTAGCTGAAATGATTTGAGCAGAGGGGAGCCCCTTGTTGGAAGGGGCTCCCCTCTGTTTTGGTTACTGTGGGACAAATTAATCAGTAGTGTTTGTCCCAAATCTTAAGTATGTGGGGGCTTGCGTCTTGGGCGAGCTTGCCTTACGGAGTGCTTTCCTATTTGGCGTCGGCCCAGGTTATGCCGGTGCTGGCTTCGGCAATGAGGGGTACGCGGAGGTCTACTACGTGCTCCATGACGTCGCGGACCATGGCGGTGAGGCGCTCGACTTCGTCGATGGGGCACTCAAAGTCCAGTTCGTCGTGTACCTGCAGGATCATGTGGGCGGCAAAGCCTTCTTCTTCCAGGCGACGGCTTACGCGGGCCATCGCGATCTTGATGATGTCGGCGGCGGTGCCCTGCATAGGGTGGTTCATGGCCGTGCGCTCACCAAAGCCACGGAGTTGCGGGTTTTTGGCCTTGAGCTCGGGAATATGGCGTCTGCGGCCATACATGGTCTCGGCGTAGCCCGTCTGCTTGGCGCGTGCCACCACGTTGTCGAGGAACGTACGCACGCCCGGGTAGGCCTCGTAGTAGCGGTCGATCATGTCGCGCGCCTCGGCCATCGAGATATGCAGCGACTGCGACAGACCGTAGGCCTGCTGACCGTACACGATACCAAAGTTCACGGCCTTGGCGCGACTGCGCAGGTCGGGCGTTACCTCGGACACCGGCACACCGAACACGCGCGCCGCCGTCTCGGCATGGAAGTCCTCGCCCTCGTTAAAGGCGCGCACCAAGTGCTCGTCACCAGAGAGATGCGCCAGCAGACGCAGCTCGATCTGCGAGTAGTCCACCGCCAAAAAGACGCTTCCCTCGCCTGCCGAAAACGCCGTCTTGACGGTACGACCCAGCTCCGAGCGCGTCGGGATGTTCTGCAGGTTCGGGTCACTCGAGGACAGACGCCCTGTTGCGGTAATGGTTTGGTTGTACGTGGTATGCACGCGGCCGTCGCCTCGACGCAGCGGGCCCAACGTGTCCAGATAGGTTGACTTGATCTTGGACTTCTCGCGCCAGTCCAAGATCAAACGAACAATCTCGTGGTCGCGAGCAAGATCACTCAGTACCTTGGCATTGGTCGAATAGTAGCCGCGCTTGGTCTTTTTGAGACCCTTGGTCGGAAGGCCCATTACATCAAACAGCACATGCGAGAGCTGCATGGGGCTGCCGATGTTAAAGGTCTCGTCACCGGCAAGGTCGCGAATGCTTCGCTCGACCTCGGTGATTTGGGTCGCCAGGCCCTCGGACAGGCTGTGCAGCCGATCGGGATCCACGAGCATGCCCGCGCGCTCCATCTTGGCAAGCACCGGCACGAGCGGCATCTCGATACCGTCGAACACGTTGGCGGCGTTCTCGCGGGTCATGCGGTCGCGCAGCGGTGCGACCAGCGCCAGCGTCAAGGCCGCCGTGCGAGCGGCGGGCGCAGGAACATCCTCGCCGGCACCCTCTGCACCGCGTGCCGCAGGCAGCGCCATCTGCAGATAGGTATCGGCCAGATACGCCTCATCGAACTCGGAGCGGTCGGAATCCAACAGGTAGGCGGCAACAACGGTATCGAAGATGCGCGTGGAATCGACTGCCAGCGGATCCATGAGCTCGGGCTCAGAAGAATCGATGGGCGAAAGCTCGTGCAGCAGCGCTTTCATATCCGGGCTCGCCACGCGGCCCTCCACAAACAGGCGCGCAAGCACGCCAGCAATCACGCCGTGGGCGAAGTTGAAGCCATCGACTACGGCAGTGGTACCGCCGTCGCCCTCCTCGAGCGCGAACAGGCCCTTGGACGTCGCCAACCACAGCGTGCGCGTCAGTCCAAAGAGCGCGCCCTCTTCCTTGTCGTCGTCCACCACGGCGGCGACCCACTCGCCGGCATCAATCGCGCGGGAGACCTCAGCCGCAACGGCACCAAGCGCGTCGGCATCGCCGGCGGCTGCGCGAACCATAGCAGGTATCTCAAACACACTGGAGACAGCAGCAGCCCCGCCTTCGCCGCCGATCAGCGCCAAGAAACGGTTCTGCATGGCCGTGATGCCGAGCGTGCCCAGCGCCGCGGACACCTCGTCGGCAGAAAACGCCGGGAAGGACGTTGCGTCAAAGTCAAGCTCGACAGGCGCATCGGTGCGAATGGTTGCAACCTTGCGGCTCAGCAGCGCATCGTCGATATGCGCACGCAGGTTCTCGCCCATCTTGCCCTTGACCTCGTCGGCATGCGCGATAACCTCGTCCAGGCTGCCGTACTGCGCGATGAGCGCGCTCGCCTTTTTGGGGCCGATGCCCGGCACGCCGGGAATGTTGTCGGACGTATCGCCCTTCAGGCCGTAAAAATCGGGCACGAGCGCCGGCGTTATGCCGTGATACAGATCGTCCACGCTCTCGGGCGTCATAATCGCCACGTCGGACAGGCCTTTGCGGGTCGAGACCACGTTGACGTGCTCGGTCACGAGTTGATACATGTCGCGGTCGCCGGTCACCAGCAGCATGTCGCAGCCGGCCTCCTCGCCCAGGCGCGCCATGGTGCCCAGGATATCGTCGCCTTCCCAGCCCTCGGACTGCAAAATCGGCACGTTGAGCGCGGCGAGCAGCTCCTTAATCATGGGGAACTGCGCGTGCAAGTCGGGGTCCATGGGCGGGCGTTGCGCCTTATACTGCGGCAGCATCTCCATGCGTACGCGCGGTTTGCCCTTGTCAAACGCCACGACCACACCGTCGGGGTTAAAGGCATCGATCATCTTAAGAAACATGTTCAGAAAGCCAAAGATCGCGTTGGTGGGGCGACCGTCCGGCGCGTTCATGGTCGGGGGCACGGCGTGGAAGGCGCGGTGCATGAGCGAGTTGCCGTCGATAACGGCAAAGGTGCGGCGCTTGTCAGACATATTGAATACCTCGCTTTGGGCTGGGCACGGTTTGCTCCCACCAGTTTACACGCTCCCCGCCCCGCGGCCACCACACATCAAGCTCCCCCGCCACCGCGCGCCTGTGCGTGATACGATGGCTCACGGTACATCAACCAGCACAATCGATCCGAAAGGAGCCTGCGTCATGGAGCGTCCCTGCGCATGGAAAAAGTACACGCCACAGCAAATCGAGGAGCTCGAG
Source organism: uncultured Collinsella sp. (assembly GCA_958453575.1). Taxonomy (GTDB): domain Bacteria; phylum Actinomycetota; class Coriobacteriia; order Coriobacteriales; family Coriobacteriaceae; genus Collinsella. The sequence continues at coordinate 301 of CAUDYH010000112.1, read as the reverse complement.
GAGCTTTGCCGCGGCTATAAGCAGTTTTTGAGCGAGAATAAGACCGAGCGTCTGTGCGTCAAGACCGGTATCAAGATGGCCGAGGAGGCGGGCTACGTCAACCTGGAGACCGTGATCGCCGAGGGCCGCGCGCTCAAGGCCGGCGACAAGGTGTACGCCGCCAACCACGGCAAAGACCTCATGCTCGTCAACCTGGGTACCGCCCCGCTCGAGCAGGGCTTTAACATCCTGGGCGCCCACGTGGACTCGCCGCGCCTGGACCTCAAGCAGAATCCCGCCTTCGAGGCCGGCGACATGGCCT
>CAUDYH010000111.1 GCA_958453575.1 uncultured Collinsella sp. | reverse complement strand
GGTGTATCCCAACAACGAGTCAAAAAAGAAGGGCTTCTTTGGCAAAAAGAAGAAGACCGAGGAGAAGAAGCACAACCTCAAGGTTACCGAGGACGGTGTGCTCGCTGTAGAGGACTTCAACCTCACCGTTCACGACCAGGAGTTCATCGTCCTCGTTGGCCCGTCTGGCTGCGGTAAGTCCACGACGATGCGCATGATCGCCGGCCTGGAGGACATCACCTCGGGCGACGTGCTCATCGACGGCAAGCGCGTCAACGACGTGGCACCCAAGGACCGCGACATTGCCATGGTGTTCCAGAGCTATGCTCTGTACCCCAATATGACGGTGTACGAGAACATGGCGTTTACGCTTGAGCTCAAGAAGGTCCCCAAAGACGAAATCGACCGTAAGGTTCGCTCTGCGGCCGAGATTCTGGGCATTACCCAGTACCTCGACCGTAAGCCCAAGGCGCTTTCGGGCGGCCAGCGCCAGCGTGTCGCTATCGGCCGCGCCATCGTGCGTGATCCCAAGGTCTTCCTGATGGACGAGCCGCTGTCCAACCTGGACGCCAAGCTGCGTAACCAGATGCGTGCCGAGCTCATTAAGCTGCGTCACGAGATCAAGGGCACCTTCATCTACGTTACTCACGACCAGACCGAGGCCATGACCCTTGGCGACCGCATCGTGGTCATGAAGGACGGCGTTGTCCAGCAGATCGCCACGCCGCAGGAGGTCTTCAACCATCCCGCGAACATCTTCGTCGCCGGCTTCATCGGCGTGCCGCAGATGAACTTCTTCGATGCCCAGCTGGTGCGCTCGGGCAACGGCTTTACTGTCAAGACCGAGGATATGAACGTGGCGCTCGCCCCGGAGACTTGCGCTCAGCTTGCCCTCAACTGGGACGGCGGCGACGTGAAGGAGATTACGGCCGGCGTGCGCCCCGAGCAGATTCTGCTTGCCGACAAGGACGAGGAGGGTGCGCTCCAGGGCACCGTCGAGGTGACCGAGCTCATGGGCTCGACCGAGCATGTCCACGTGACTGCTCCCGACGGCCAGTTTGTCCTGATCATTCCCGTCGTCGACCTCGAGGCCAAGGGCGCGCTCAAGGCGGGCGACCCCATCTGGTTCAAGTTCGAGAAGAACGCGACCCACCTCTTCGATAAGGTCTCTGGCAAGAACCTTATCTAGGCCCGGTGCAACCAGGCCCTTCCTTTGGGCGACTGCGGCTTTGCCATCCTTTTGCCGCGGTCACATATAAGGCTCCCCTCCCGTCCACTGGGCGAGAGGGGAGCCTTTCTTTGTGTTGGGACTGTCTGACCGGTCGTTTGTCTCGATCTGTAACGGATAGGGCCGATTTCGGACGTTAGATGTTACAGATCGAGACGGTTCCGCTGAGCTAACCATTTCATCTAAATCTGTAACACCAAAGGCGAATTTCACCTGCTAGATGTTACAGATTGAGATAAACCCGAGGGGAGGGGCCGGTATGTCTCAATCTGTAACGGCTGGGACCGTTTTGGTTGAGTAATTGCTACGGATCGAGATTGTTTGGCCGAGTTGGATCACAGGGTAACGTGCGGGCACAAAAAACGGAGCCGTGTTGCCACGACTCCGTTCCTCAAGAGAATGGGTAAGGGGAATGGGTTAGTCCAGGTGCCAGATCTCGTCGTTGTACTGGGAGATGGTGCGGTCGGACGAGAAGGTGCCGGCGTTGGCGATATTGATGAGCGTCTTGCGCATCCAGGCGTCCTGGTCCTCGTAGTCGGCCAGCACGCGCTCCTTGGTCTGGATGTACTCCTCAATGTCGAGCAGGGCCATAAACCAGTCCTTGCCCTTGATGTCGTCGTGCAGGCGCTGTAGACGCTCGGCGTTGCCGGTCGCCATAAAGGCGGGGTTGGTGATAAAGTCCACCAGCAGCTTGATACCGGGTTTGCGGTAGAGTGCGCCGGCGTTATAGCTGCCGTCGGCGTAGAGCTGCTCGACCTGCTTGGAAGAGGCACCAAAGGTGTAGATGTTCTCGTCGCCCACGAGCTCGGCAATCTCCACGTTGGCACCGTCGAGCGTGCACAGGGTCAAAGCGCCGTTGAGCATGAACTTCATGTTAGAAGTGCCGCTCGCCTCCTTGGAGGCCAGGCTGATCTGTTCGGAGATGTCGGCAGCGGGAATCACGCGCTCGGCGGCGGTGACGTTGTAGTTCTCGATCATGACAACCTGCAGGTAGGGGGCCACATCGGGATCATTTGCAATCCACTGCGACAGTGTCAGGATCAAATGGATGATGTCCTGGGCGATGGTGTAGGCAGGTGCCGCCTTGCCGCCAAAGATGATGGTGACGGGGTGCTCGGGTTTATTGCCGTTCTTGATATCGAGGTACTTCCAGATGATGTAGAGCGCGAGCATCTGCTGACGCTTGTACTCGTGGATGCGCTTGACCTGGACGTCGATGATGGCGTTGGAGGGAATGGTCACGCCCTGCTCGAGCGCCATGAACTGGCGCATGATGGCCTTGGCCTCGACCTTGGTGGCGGCCAGGCGCTCAAGAACGTCCTTGTCGTCGGCGAACTTGGCGAGTTTGCTCAGATCGCCGGTGCTGCGCCAGTCGGTGCCGATCACATCGTCGAGCAGGCTGGCGAGCGCGGGGTTGGCCCCATGGATCCAGCGGCGGAAGGTGATGCCGTTGGTCTTGTTGGAGAACTTCTCGGGATAGATTTCGTAGAACGGATGAAGCTCGGTGTCCTCCAAGATCTTGGTGTGGAGGGCGGCTACGCCGTTGATGGAGAAGCCAAAGTGGATGTCCACGTGGGCCATGTGGACGGTGTCGTATTCGTCGATGATGGCGACGCGCGGGTCATCGTGCTCGGCCTTCGCGATCTCATCGAGCTTGACGATAATGTCGGCGATGGCAGGGGAGACCTTCTGCAGGCTGACGAGCGGCCACTTCTCGAGTGCCTCGGCAAGAATCGTGTGGTTAGTGTAGGCGACCATGGAGCGTACGATGGTCACGGCCTCGTCAAACTCGATGCCATGCTCGGTGGTGAGCAAGCGAATGAGCTCGGGGATGACCATGGTGGGGTGCGTGTCGTTAATTTGGACCACGGCGTAGTCGGCCAGATCGTGCAGGTTGCTGCCGCGCTCGATGGCCTCGTCGATCAGGAGCTGGGCGGCGTTGCTTACCATGAAGTATTCCTGGTAGATGCGAAGTAGGCGGCCCTGCTCGTCGGAATCGTCGGGGTAGAGGAACAAGGTGAGGTTCTTGGCGATCTCGGTCTTGTCGAAGTCGATGGAGCTGCCGGGGACCAGGCCGTCGTCGACGCTCGCCAGGTCGAACAGGCGCAGGCGGTTCTTGTTGGGCTGGCCGTAACCGGGCACATCGATGTTGACGAGCTTGGAGGTAACGGCAAAATCGCCGAACTCGACGGTGTAGGAGCGGTCATCGTCGACCAGGATGTCCTGCTCACCGAGCCACTCGTCGGGGACGGCCTTCTGCTGGTTGTCGACAAAGCGCTGACGGAACAGACCGTAGTGATAGTTGAGGCCCACGCCATCGCCGGTCAAGCCCAGCGTGGCGATGGAATCCAGGAAGCATGCGGCCAGGCGGCCCAGGCCGCCGTTGCCGAGCGACGGCTCGACCTCGAACTCCTCGATCTTGTTGAGGTCGTGGCCTGCGGCGGTGAGCTGGTCCTTAACCTCGTCGTAGATGCCAAGGTCGATCATGTTGTTGATGAGCAGCTTGCCGATCAAAAATTCGGCGGAAATGTAATAGAGCTTTTTCTTGCCGTTGTTGAGCGGGCAGGCGGCGGAGCGCTCCTGCACGAGTTTGACCAGCAGCTTGTAAATGCGACGGTCGTCGAGCTGCTCGAGCGAGGTGCCAAAAGACTGCTCGGCGAGTTCCATGAGGTTAATTTGGGGCATGTTTTCTCCTGTGATGGGTTGTTTCATGTCTGCAATTCATAAGAAGCCCGCGCGAGGGGATTGGGGTGGCCTCGCGCGGGAAAAGCAAGCGCGTCCGCACGGTGGGGAGGGGTCGGGCGCGGTAGCTCCTATTGAGGAAGCTCGATTTCGGCTTCCGACGGGATACGGAAGTAGGTCTCGGTCCAGTCGGTGAGCTTGTGCTCGAGCTCGCGGGTGATGGCGCCGTCGAGCATGCGCCAGGTCCAGTTGCCGCCCAGCGTGGCAGGGGTGTTGATGCGCGCCTCGTTGCCCAAGTTGAGCAGGTCCTGCATGGTGTAGATGCACGTGTCGCTCACGCTGGCTGCGATGGTTCGGTTGAGCGCGTCGGCGATGGGTTCGCCGGCCTGCTGATGGGTGTACAGGGCTGCCTGCTCGCGCTGACGCGGGGTAGCCGTTCCCTCAAACCAACCGCGCGCCGTCTCGTTGTCGTGGGTGCCCACATAGGCGACGGTGTTGGCGATGTAGTTATGCGGCAGGTAGTACGAGTTGGTGCCCTCAAAGGCAAACTGCAGGATCTTCATGCCGGGGAAGCCCGAGTTGTCGCGCATGTCGATGACGCCGGGGGTGAGGAAGCCCAGGTCCTCGGCGATGATGGGCAGCGTGCCGAGCTTTTCCTCGAGCGTCTTGAAGAACTTGAGGCCGGGACCCTGCGTCCACGAACCGTAGGACGAATCGGGTGAGGAGAACGGCACCTCCCAATAGGCCTCGAAGCCGCGGAAGTGATCCAGGCGGATGACGTCGTACATGTCGAGGGCGGCGCGAATGCGGCCCTCCCACCAGGAGAAGCCGTCGGACTCCATGGCGTCCCAGTCGTAGATGGGGTTGCCCCAGTACTGGCCGGTGGCCGAGAACTGGTCGGGCGGCGTGCCGGCGACGCTCACCGGATTGCCGGCGGCGTCGATCTTAAAGAGCTCAGGTGTCGCCCACATCTCGACGGAGTCACGCGAGACATAGATGGGCAGGTCGCCGATGATGAGAATGTCGCGCTCGTTGGCATAGGCCTTGAGGCGGCTCCACTGACGATTGAAGAAGTACTGCGTCATCTGGTGGTAGAGCATGCGCGCGGGATGGGCGGCGCAGACCTTGGCAGAAGCCTCGCCGCGGGTACGGAGCTCTGCGGGCCACTCCCAAAAGGCCTTGAGACCGCACTCCTCCTTGACGGTCATGAACTCGCAGTAGGGGATGAGCCAGTCTTCGTTTGCTTGGACAAAGTCGTCGAAGTCGGCCGGCTTGTCGGCGGCAAAGCGCTCGGCGGCGCGGTCGAGAATCTGACGACGGCCACCAAAGATGGCACCATAGTCGACATTGCTGGGGTCGGAGCCCAGGTACACGCCGTCGATATCGCACTGCTCCAGATAGCCGGCCTCGATAAGCTCGGCAAAGTCGATGAAATTGGGGTTGCCCGCACGGGCCGAGAACGACTGATAGGGCGAGTCGCCATAGCTCG
>CAUDYH010000110.1 GCA_958453575.1 uncultured Collinsella sp. | reverse complement strand
TACACGCAGAACGAGCCCACGATTTTGGTGGCCTCGCCGGCCTCCTTCTTGTCGAGCATCTCCTTAATACGGCCGCTGTGGATGTTGGTGGCCACAAAGTCCAAGTAGGACGTGGACTTGGGGCGGTTGTTCTGCGACAGGAACATGTCCCCGTACATCTGGCCCACAGCGCCCAGCAGCATGTCGTGGTCGGCAAGATTCATGCCGAGGCTCTCCCACATCGGATGGAAATCGAATTCTTCAGCCATGACGGTTCCCCTCTCGAACCAAAAACTGATAACGGCGGTATCGATGCACGACGGACGGCGATTGCCCGGCCGTGCTTAAACCCGGAATTTTAGGGAACCTGCCTTGCGGACGGTTATTTAGTTGTGCGTCGTCTCTCCCGGAGCCGTGAACATACCTGCTCATATGCGGCTCCGAGCCATATACAGGGCACGCGCGGCAACGCGGCAAATGTATGTCGTCTGCGGCATGTGCGCACCCTCCTTTACAAGTTGAGGTCAACTATACCAACGGTCATCGACCATGCGAACACCGTTGACATTCGTACGACAGCGTCGTGTGCCGTCGTTTAATAAATAATTATCTTGATTGATTAGAATTTGTCATTCCTCATTCGGCGAACGGCAAAAACAAAGCCGCCGAGGCTTATATCCCCCGACGGCATTACCCGGCGCTATCGACAAACCAAATGGATCCTGCTGGCATCAAAATGCATGCGCAGCGTCTCGCCTGCTTGCGGCAGCTCGTCGACAGGCATGCCCACTTTGTTGACCTTCCACTGCAGGCGCGTCGGCGCATCGGCACGCGGCACATCCAGCAGCACCAGGCGCTCAAAGCGCGAATCGCTCACACGGGCCACGTGCAAATCATAGCTGTTGCGACCCCGCTCGGCACGGTTGTCCACATGGAAGTAGCTCGCACGAATACCCAGGTACGCCACGTTATCGGGAACCTCACGGCCCACGTTGAAGGTCATGCCCCAGTCCAGGGCCTCAACTTCCTGAAGCCCGATCTTGCGCGCGCGGCTCGTATTCTTGCAGCCCGTCAGGCGCAGCGCAGCCAAGGTTTGCGGCCGGCGGACCACGTCCTCGACGGAGCCGATCTCCTCCACATGCCCGTCGTGCATCACGCAAATGCGCTCGCACAGGCGGCACGCTTCGTCGATGTCGTGGCTCACATAGAGCACGGTGCGGCTGCATACATCGAACAGGTCAAGCATGTTCTGTTCGAGCGCGCTCTTAAGATAGGAATCGAGTGCGCTCATGGGCTCGTCGAACATAAAGATGCCCGGGTGTGCCGCCACCATGCGCGCGAGCGCCACGCGCTGCTGCTGGCCGCCCGAGAGGCGCGCGGGATAACGGTCGGCAAAGTCGGCCAGTCCAAAGATTCCCAAGTAGCGCTCGGCAAGTTTTTTACGCGCGGCGGCGTCGCCCGCATCCTTTACACCGGCGCACACGTTATCGGCCACCGTCATGTTGGGAAACAACTGATAGTTTTGGAACAGTAGGGCGCATTTTCGCTCCTGGGGCGACAGGTCGATGCCCGCGGCCGAGTCAAAAAAGGTCACGCCGTTGACGACGATCTTGCCCTCGTCGGGCGTCTCCACACCGGCAATGCAGCGCAGCGTGCAGCTCTTGCCGCAACCCGAGGCGCCCAGCAGTGCCACGCGCTCCTCGCCGGCCTCAAGATGCATGTCGAGCACAAACCCGGGATAACGTTTCTTAATATCCAAAACGAGCGACATGGCCTATCGACCTCCCGTCGAGACGGCGTCATCGCGCATGAGCTCGGCCAGCGCCTCGCGATCGATACGCAGCGCATCGCCGCCGACCGGGTCGAGCGAATCGCCCTGTCCGGCGAAATCTTTGGCCTGCCTGCGCTCCGCACGGGAAAGGCCCCGTTCGCGATACTTTTGCGAATGCGCCGTGTACATGTTGATGAACAGGATGACCAGGAAACTGAACACGATTACGACAATGACCCAAAAGAGAGCTACCGACGTGTTGCCGCCCATCCACTCAAAGTAGATGGCGATGGGAATGGTCTGCGTAATGCCGGCATAGTTGCCCGCAAAGAACAGCGTGCAGCCAAACTCTCCCATGGCGCGGGCAAAGGCGAGCACCGTACCGGCGGCAATCGAGGGCCAGCCGAGCGGCATCATAAGCTTGGTAAAGATGCGACGTTCGGACCACCCGAGCGTGCGCGCGGCGTCGAGCATCTGCGTGTCGAGGCTCTCGAAGGCTCCGAGCGCCGTGCGGTAGACCAGCGGAAACGACACAACGACGGCCGAAATGACCGCCGCGGGCCAGGTAAAGACGATCGAGATGCCGTGCGCGATGAGCCACTGGCCCACCCCGGTCGAGCGGCCAAACAGCATGAGGAGCAGAAAGCCGCAGACCGTGGGCGGCAGCACCATAGGAATCGTAAAGACCGAATCGAGCAGGCCCTTGATGCGACTCGAGGTACCCATAGTCTTCCACGCGGCAAACAAGCCCAGTGCAAAGGCAATCAGCAGGGCAAGGCCGCTCGTTTTGATAGACACCCAAAACGGGCGGTAGTCGATGCCGCCTAAAAAGGAGGCCAAAGAGGTCAAGGGCCCCTGCTCATTCCGCAACACGACTGACGATGCTTCTACCATTTGAGCGCTATCAAGCCAACGCGCGCCGCCCTTGGCATCACCCGAGGCCGATGCAATCACCACATAGCGGTCCCCATCCGCACCGCGTTCGTCAAAGCCATAGGTATACCCGCCGGCATCAAACGTTGTTTCCGCCGTGACATACCAAGGAAGATCCACGTCCCCCAGCTGCGCACCTCCCATGCAGTTTGCGCTGTCGAGCTCACAGACGAGGGCCTTGAGGCCCGATACGCACTCGTTGTCCTGCGGATCCAATCCATACTTCTCGACCGCCTTGGGCGATATCCACACCACAACGCGATCGGCAGCAGGCGCCACTACAAGGTCCACGTCCTCGTCAACGGGAAACCGGTAGCCCTCAGGCTGGCCCTCCATGGCACGAGCGGTCCCCTTGGCCAACCGCTCAAAACCCTCGATCCCATAGGAAAGCCCATGAGCGGTCGCAGCAACCTGGGCCCCGTCCTCGGCGTCCCCAGCAAACGCAAATCCCGGCACCCAGCAAAGCGCGAAGGTCAAAGCACAGGCGACAAGCATGCGGAATCTATTAAGCACAAAAAGCTCCAAGAGAATACAAGGACGGAGTTAAACACAAAACGATGGAATTATCGCGCCAAGCCGCACTACGCGGAAAGCTCAAAGCCGTATTTGGCCCAAATCTTCTGGGCCTTCTTGTTGGACAGGCAAAAGTCGATAAACGCCTTGGCCTCGTCGGCATGTTCGGAGCCATCGGCGACAGCGCCCGGATACACGATGGGCTTATGCGAGTCCTCGGGACACACAAAGGCCTCCTCGATGCCGTCGTAGCGGTAGATGTCGGAGCTGTAGACAAAGCCAGCCACGCAGTCGCCTGTAGAGACGTAAGACGCAGCCGTGCCGACCTTGTCGGCCAGGGCCACCTTGTCGGCGATCTCGGGGGCGTACTCGCCGTCGTCGCCCTCGGTGCCGGTGTAGAGGCCCACGGAGGCCAGGGCCTGGTTGGCGTACTTGCCGGCGGGAACGGTCTTGGCGTCGCCAATGGCGATCTTGCCGTCCAGATTCGCGACGTCGGCGATGGCCTCGACCTTGGTGTCGGAGCCCTCAGCGCGAATGATCACGAGGTCGTTGACGAACATATCCTCACGGGTGTCGGCGTCGACGAGCTCGGCGGCCTCGGCGTCATCCATGGTGCCCTTGGAGGCTGTGATGAGCACGTCAACGGCGGCACCGGCGCGCATCTGCTCGACGAGGTCGCCGGAGGCCTTGAACTGCGTGTCGGCAAAGGCGGTGCCGGTCTGGTCGGTATAAAGCTCCTGAACCTCGGGCAGAGCCTTCTCGAGCGAGTTGGCGGCAAAGACCTGCAGCTCGACAGCTTTCTTGGAAGATGCCTTAGCAGAACCGGCATCGGATCCGGCCGGCTCGGACGTATTGTTGCCCGAGCAGCCGGCAAGACCAAGGCCGGCAGCGGCGACAGCAGAAAGCGAGACGAATCCGCGGCGAGAAACCATATCGAACATGTTCAACCCTTTCGGACCTTGTGCCCGGGTACCCCACCGCGAGCTTTATTCTGTAATTAGATTATACTTTCGTGCGAATAATATCAGTGATAAAGATTTCTCGCCTGATAATTTTCTTTTACCAATAACCACGAGACGGCCCGCGCTGTCGATGCATAAAAAGGCGGAGCGACTCGCAAGGTCGCTCCGCCGCAGGTAGTGCGCTTATTTGGTGTGCCCGCCGCCCGCCGTCATCTGGGCCGCATGCTCCAGCTGGTCGCTCACGGCCTCCCAGCTTTCGCGGGCCGCTTTCGTGGATCCCGGAAAGTTGATGACAAGCGTATACCCACGCTGCATGCACACGGCGCGCGAGAGCATGGCGCGGCGCGTCTTGGTCATGGAGTACGCACGGATCGCCTCGGCAATACCCGGCACATCGCGATCGCAGACGGTACGCGTCGCCTCGGGCGTCACATCGCGCATCGAAAGCCCCGTGCCGCCGCAGGTGAGCACGACATTGGCGTGGCACTCATCGGCGGCTTCCACAATGGCATCACCGATCTCGCTGACGTCGTCGCGCACGACCACATGCGAGGCGACCGTCCAGCCCTGCGCCTCGATAAGTTCCTCGAGTGCGGCTCCAGCCTCGTCCTGGGCAAGATCGCGCGTATCCGAGCACGTCACGATCGATATCTTCAGCTCCATAGCATTCCTCTTACAACACGGCGCCCTCGGGCAGGTCGACGCGAACAACGTCCACGACATCGCCCACCTTGAGGTCGCACGGTCCTTCGTCAACACGCAACAGGCAGTTAGCCCGCTGCATCGTGCCGAGCAGCGCCGAATTCTGCGTCTTGGCCTCGGTCACCAACAGCTCACCGGTCTCGGGGTCGCGCAAAACCGTGGCGCGATCGAAGAAGCGGCGATGCTGTCGCTTTTTCACGCCGTGCGTGAGCGTCGCCTGCTGCACGGGACGCGTACCCTCGGCAAAGCCGCGCATCTTGCGGATCGCCGGACGCGCAAGCATCTCAAAGCCTACATACGCCGCGGCCGGATTGCCTGAAAGTCCCAGGTAGGGCTTACCCCCAAGCAAGCCAAACGTGATGGCCTTGCCCGGACGCATCGAGATGCGATCGAACAGCACCTCGCCCTCGCGCCGGACGAGCGCCGTCACGTAGTCGTAGTCGCCTGCCGAGGCGCCACCGCTCGTAATGACAAAATCGCACTCCAGCACGGCGCGATGCACCAGCTCGGCAATCGCCTGC
>CAUDYH010000109.1 GCA_958453575.1 uncultured Collinsella sp. | reverse complement strand
TGCGACCGCGGGCGGGCTTCTTCTCCTTGGTCGGGCAGTCCATGTTCACGCAGATGCGCCACGGGCCGCGCGCCGTGTTGACCACCACGATGGGAGCGCCGCACTCGGGGCAAGTCTCACCCGTCGCCTCGAGCTTACCGCGCGCCGGCAGAGGATAGCTCACGCCGCAGTCATCGTAGTTGGTGCAGCGGATAAAGCGCTTGCCGCTCTTCTCGCTCTTGTGCGCAATCAGATCGCCATGGCGTCCGGCCTCGGCACACACCTTGCACTCGCCCACCTTAAGGTCAGGCTCGTAGTTGGTGGGGCACGTGGGGTTCACGCAAATCTCGAAGGCCTTCTGGCGGAACGGCTGGCACTTAATGCGCGGCGCGCCGCACTCGGGGCACACGGCTGCCTCGCCCTCGAGCGGGCTCACCTTGACGCCGCTCGGCACCGGATAGGTCACATCGCAGTCGGGCCAGCCCATGCAGCCGATAAAGCTGCCACGGGTCTTGGCGCTCGTCTTCATAACCAAGTCCTTGCCGCACTTGGGGCAAGCGCCCACGCGCGCATCGGCCGTGACGGCGTCGCTGATGGCGTCGCCCAGCTCCTGCGTGTGCTTGAGCAGCTCGTCGAGCACGCCAGCCAGCAGCGCGCGCGAGTGCGTCACGACATGCTCTTCGGTATCCTCGCCGCGCTCCACGCGGGTCATGTCGCCGTCGAGCTCACTGGTCATATCGGGGCTCGTGATGCGCGGGGCAAATTGCGTCAGCGCGTCGATGATGGCGATGCCCAGCTGGCTCGGCTCAACGGGATCATTTTTGAGATAGCGCACGGCATACAGGCGCTCGATGATGCTCGCACGCGTGGACTTGGTACCCAAGCCGCGCTTTTCCATCTCCTGCACGAGCTTGCCCTGGCTGTAGCGCGCGGGCGGCTCGGTCTGCTTGGCCTCGAGTTTAATGTCGAACACGTCGACCGTATCGCCCTGCTCCAGCGGCGGCATCTGCTCATCGCGCTTAAGTCCATACGGATACGCCTCGCGGAAGCCCGGAGTCACGAGCACATCGCCCGAAGCCACGAACGGCTCACCGTTCACGTCGAGCTCAAGCTTGGTGTTCTCGATGGTCGCGGGACCCATAAGCGTCGCCAGGAAGCGACGGGCGATGAGGTCGTAGAGCTTGCGCTGACCGCCGTCGAGCGTGGACGGATCGCCCTCGCCCGTGGGGTAGATAGGCGGGTGGTCGGTGGTCTCGACTTTACCGCGCGTGGGCTTCATGGGACCAGCGAGTACCTTTTTGCACACGGGCGCCAGCGCCGGGTTGATCTTTGCCAGGTCACTCACCACGGCGCCCAAATCGAGCGTCGCGGGATACACGGTGTTGTCGACACGCGGGTAGCTGATAAGGCCCGCCATGTAGAGGGACTCGGCGATGCGCATGGTACGCGCAGGCGAGATGCCCTCGGCAGCGGCGGCGGCCTGCAGCGAGGTGGTCGCAAACGGCGTGGGCGGCTGCTGCTTGCGGGAGCGCTTGGTCACCGCGGCGACGGTTGCCGTCGCGACGCCGTCAACATGGCCGTACGCCGTCTCAGCAGCATCCTTGTCGGTAAAGCGCGCCGTCTTGTGCGCGATCTTAAAGCGGTCATCCTCGGCAGCACCCTGTGCGGCGCCCATGCCGCGGATCTGCCAATAGTCCTCGGGCACAAACGCCATGCGCTCGCGCTCGCGCTCGACCACCAAGGCGAGCGTCGGCGTCTGCACGCGGCCGGCAGAGCGTACGTTACCAAAGCCACCAAACTTGGCGAGCGTCAGATAGCGCGTGAGCACCGCGCCCCAGATAAGGTCGATGTGCTGACGGCTCTCGCCGGCGTCGGCCAGGTTCTGGTCGAGCGAGACAAGGTTATCGAAGGCCTGCGTGATCTCGGCCTTGGTAAACGAAGAATACTGGGCGCGGGCGACCGGCAAGTCCGGCGCAACCTCGCGCACCTTGTTGAGGGCGTCCGAACCGATCAGCTCGCCCTCGCGATCGAAGTCCGTAGCGATGATGACGCTGTCGGACTTTTTGGCGAGGTTCTTGAGCGAGCGGATGAGCTCCTTCTCGGCCGGCAGCTTAATGACGGGTGCCCAGGTGAGGTAGGGCAGACTCTCAAGCTTCCAGCCCTTGATGGAGATACCGTCGGCAAGAAACGGCTTGCGCTTGGTGTCATAGGGCGGGCGCGCCAGGCCATCGGGCATGTCGGCCGGCAGCATCTCGCCGTCCTCAGTAACCGAATACCAGCCCAGCTTTTTATCGAACAGCACGCTGTCGCAAAAATCGGGCGCAAGGATGTGACCGGCCAGGCCGATAGTCACGCACTCCTCGCCCTTCCACTCAAAACGGTAGATGGCGGTGTTGTACACCTTATCCTTTTTGGGTTTGCCCGTGGACAGACGCTCGGCGATCTGACGCGCGGCGTCGTTTTTCTCGGCGATGATGAGCTTCAAAAGAGGCTCCTATCTCGTGTCTCTGCGGCTACGCCCGCCCGTATGGCGGCCGATTTACGCCCTTGCTTGCTCGATCTGCCCGATGAGCCAATCGCACCAGGCATCCATGCCCTCGCCCTTGCGCGCGCTCACGGCAAACCGCGGCGCCTGCGGATTGAGGTCATCGAGTGTCTTAGTATACCTATCCATGTCAAAATCGAAAGCCGGGGCCACGTCGACCTTATTGAGCAGCTGCGCGCCGGCGTGCTGGAAGATGCCCGGGTACTTAATGGGCTTGTCGTCGCCCTCGGGCACCGAGAGAATCATGATGGACAGGTTCTCGCCCAGGTCAAAGTCGACCGGGCAGACCAGGTTGCCCACGTTTTCGATAAAGATGACATCGATGTTTTGAAGGCCCACCGCCTGGTCGAACGCGTCAACGGCCTCCATGATCATGTTGCCCTCGAGGTGGCACAGGCCGCCCGTGTTGATCTGGATGGCGGGCATGCCGGCTTCCTTCATGGTGATGGCGTCGACATCCGAGGCAATATCGCCCTCGATGACGGCGCAGCGCAAGCCGGCCTTGTCGCGCAGGCGCTCGTTGGTGCCCAGGATCGTGGTGGTCTTGCCCGAACCGGGGCTCGACAGCACATTGATCACATAGGTGTTTGTCTCATTAAATCGCTGACGCAGCTGATCTGCCAGGCGCTCGTTGCGCGACAGAATCGGCGATGCGATATCAATCGTTTTCTCGGCCATACTTAGCGCTCCTTACTTTGGCCCCTTTATAACCCATCACCAGATGGCTAGCGGGCTAATCGTCGGGGGTTTCGATTTCGATACTTGCGATGTCGAGCTCGCGACCATGTAGCAGGCGCACGTTGGCGCCGCCGCATTGGGGGCAGCGGCAATGGAAGCGGTCGTGGTCAAAGACCTCGCCGCAGTCCAGACATTCGCTTTGCGGATGGATCTCCTCCACCGCAAGCTCGCAGCCGCGCGTGAGCGGATCCTCGTCGCGAAACGTCTCCCACGCAAAGTCGAGCGCCTCGCGCACAACTTCGGTCATATCCCCGATACGCAGCGTCACCAAAACGGCGCGCGAGGCCCCCGCCCCACGCGCCGCGCGAATCACTGTATCGAGTATGCCGTTGACAATGCCAACCTCGTGCATACCGATTTACTCCTCGTCGTCCTCATCGTCCGAGAACAGGTCCAGACGGCTCACGAACAGGCCCTCCTTGCCCTCGCGCGCGGTGATGACCACGCGGGCGATGGCGAGCGAGATCTCGTAGAGCGAGAGCAAGGCGCCGTACATAAGACCCAGCGTGACGGGCGAGCCGTCGGGCGTGATCACGGCCGAGCCCACAAGCAGGCCAACGTATACATAACGCCAGGCACTGCGGAAGGCAGCGTAGGACACGATGTGGAAGACGGACAGGTAGAAGATGATGAGCGGCAGCTCGAACGCCACACCAAAGCCGATCATAAAGAGCAGCTCCATGTTGACGTAGTTCTCCAGATCGGGCAGCGCCGTGGCGACGGCCGAAGTCTCGCCGATGAGCCACTCAAAGCCTGCAGGGATGATGATGAAGTAGCAGAAGATAGCGCCCAGGAAGAACAGCACCGTCGAGGCGAGCACCGTGGGCACGACCCATTTGCGCTCGTTGGGACGCAGTGCCGGCAGGAAAAATGCCAGAATCTGCCAGATGATCATGGGCGTGCACATGACCACGGCCATCTTGATGGCCAGCGAGAAGCGCAGGCCAAAGCCGCCGAGCGTGGTGGTGATGTAGAACTTACCGTCCGGCACAAAGGAGCGGATGGGGTCTTCCAAGATGTCGAGCACCACGGGTGTGGCGAAATACAGCACGATGGCGGCGGCAAACACCGACACGACCACGATGGTCAAGCGGCGACGAAGCTCTCCCAGATGATCGAAAAGCGGCATGCGCGCAGGTCCGATAGGCATTACTCATCGCCTCCCTTCGGGGCATCGGCGGCAGCGGCGTCGTCCTCGGCCTCGAGCTCGCGAGCGAGCTGGGCGACGACGGCCGTGCGCGGGCGGGGACGACGGGCGGAGAGGTCAGCCGTCGTGGGGTCGTCAGGCTCGGGCGCGGGCTCTGCAGCAGGCTCGGGCTCGACGACAGGCTCGGCGGCAGCGGCAGGCTCGGCGCTCTCGGCCTCGGACTCCTCAGCAGCACCCTCGCCCTCGGTGGCAGCCTCGCTCGCGGCCTTCTCGGCGGCAAGGCGGGCACGGCGCTCGGCAAAGGTCTCCTTCTTTGCGGGCGCAGCCGTCTCGACGGCATCCTCGTCTGCATCGGAATCGTCATCGACGGCAGCCTTCTTGGGCTTGACCGGGGCCGACGCGGCCTCGCTCACCGGATCGATTATCTCGGACTGAACAACGGCCGTCATCTTTTCCTGCGTCTCGCGGAACTGACGGATGGCACGGCCGATCGTGCGGCCCATCTGTGGGAGCTTATCCGGGCCAAACAGCAAAAAGCCGAAGACCACGATGATCGCGAGCTCACCCTCTCCAATACCAAACACACATACCTCCAAGGCTCGATGTGAGTCGAGCCCGCACCGCGCCATTCGGCCGGAACTCGTCTATTCATTCGGTCAAGTATAGCGCCCGGACGCCAAAACGTCCGAGCGCATCACAAACATATGCCAAACGGCACGCCCTTTTGGGGGCAAAGATTATGCAGCGGTGATCGAAATCTCCTGGTCGACACCTAACAGCTGGACCACGCGCATCACCGGGGGCTGCACATTGGTGCAGCTAAAGCGCTTGCCGTGGTCGACCGCGTGGTGCGCGGCGCCCACGAGCACGCCAATGCCCGTCGAATCGATGTAGCTCACCTGGGCAAAATCGAGCTCAACGGCCTCGGTGGGCTGCTCGAGCGCCAGGTCGATAGCATTGCGCAGGCTATCGGCGTTAGAGATATCGATCTCGCCGGT